>JAVROG010000243.1:0-29248 GCA_032162865.1 Mycobacterium sp.
GACTCCCATTACGCCTTCGCCCAGAGCCTGGGCGTGCCGACAACTCCGCATCCGACGCTGAAGTTCGAGGGAAGCAAGGTGATGCGGCTGGAAGCCGTCGGTGGCGGCGGCGCCAACCAGTGGCACACCGACGTCACCTTCGTCGACCGCCCACCGAAGGCCTCGATCCTGCGCGCCGTGGAGCTGCCTTCCTACGGAGGCACCACAACCTGGGCCTCCACGGTCGCGGCGTATCGGCAGCTACCCCAGCCGCTGCAGGAGCTCGCGGAGAACCTGTGGGCCGTGCACAACAACGCGTTCGATTACGCCCAGATCGATCCCGCCAAGCTTGCGGCCGTACAAGCCAACCCCGAGGCGATGCTGAAGTACGCGGCCGAATTCCAGTCCACCCATTTCGAAACGCAACACCCCGTGGTGCGGGTACATCCGGAGACGGGCGAAAAGGCCTTGCTCCTCGGGTCTTTCGCGAAGTCCATGGTGGGGCTCAACGGCGCAGAGTCACAGGCGTTGTACCGAATCTTCCAGGACCGGATCACCTGGCTGGAAAACACGATTCGGTGGAACTGGGAACTCGGTGATGTCGCGATGTGGGACAACCGCGCCACCCAGCATTACGCCGTCTCGGACTTCGGACACCAACCGCGCCGTATGCACCGGATCACGCTGGCCGGCGACATCCCGGTAAGCGTGCGCGGGGAACGAAGCCGGGTGATCCAGGGCGACGCCACCGAGTACTCGGTGGTTGATACCCCGAAATCGCTTGTGGCTTAGCGCTTTCAGGATCCGACCAGGTCGTCGATCTGATTGATCGCCAACGAAGAACCCTCGACGATGCCCATTTCCAGCACCTGCTGAAGCGCCTCTGTGGACTCGAAGGTGCTCACGTAGGTCGCGCGGGTGCCGCCATCATGCTCAGTGAAGGTGTAGACGTTCTTGGAGACCGGCAGCCCGGGGTTTGGATTGAAGTCCAGATCGGCGAAGCCGTCGTCGAAGGAGAAGCTCGTCGGCTCGTCGGCAGCGGTGATCTGCCAGTAACCGGCATACTTGTCGCCGTCCGGGCCGGTCATGAAGTACGTCGTGCGCCCGCCGGGCTTGAGGTCATGGTCGACGAACGTCGCTGGATGTGTCGGCGGCCCCCACACTTTCTCCAGCTGACGCGGATCGGCGTAGACCTGCCAGACTCGCTGCACCGGCGCGGCGAAGTCGGCGGTGATGGTCAGGGTCAGGTTGTCGAGGTCCTGCTGGACGGGGGTCACGGGCATGGTTCAGTCCTCCTTGGTTGAGTCCTTGGTTGAGTCCTTGGTTGAGTCCGCAGCGATGAGTTCGTCGATGCGCGCTATGCGATCGCGCCAAACCTGTTCCAACTCAGTGAGCATGGACGCCACCGACCGCACCGCGGCCACATCACCGCTGGCCAGTTGCTCGCGACCGCTGCGTCGCTTGGTGAGCAGGCCTGCCCTCTCCAGCACGACGACGTGTTTCTGCACCGCCGCGAAGCTCACGTCGTACTTGACCGCGAGCGCGGAAACCGAATGTTCGCCGGTTAACACCCGGCGCATGATGTCGCGCCGGGTCCGGTCGGCAAGCGCGTGGAACAGGGCATCCGCCCGGTCCTCGACATCCATGGTCACCGTACAAACATACAACCAATCGGTTGTACGTTGTCAAGCCGTCGCGCGGAACGCGCGAGCGCCGACAGTACCTAGAATTGCCTCTGCGGTGCGGCGCCCGCTGACCAGCGCGCCTTGAATCGACGCGGTATCGCGATGGTCGCCGCAGACCCAAACTCCGGATGCGGTGTGGACCGGGCGTCGTACGGCCAGCGGCGCGGGCTGGGCCGGCAGTGCGTGCCGAATCACGTGGCGCTTCAGTAGCCTCCACCCGCGGTGATCGCTGTGCAGGATGTCGGCGGCGTGTTCTCGCATCACACTCTCAGCCGGCTCAGCCCCATCTCGTTCGACTAATGCCGACGCGGCGATCAACTGCTGGCCTGGTGGCGCATAGGTCGGTGCAGCAGCGCTGATTACGGCTGCGTTCAGCACGGGTCCGGGTGGATCACGGCGGCCCTCCACCCGCAGCATCGGTGGGCCTGGCACCGGCTGATCGGTAGCCCACCAATCGGTCACCACCCCGTGCATCTTTGGCACCGTCTCGGATGTCAACGACGCCGCCGCGACCGCGTCAGTCGCGACCACCACCTGCCGCGCCCACACACTGCCGCCTTCGCCATGGACCAACCAGCCCTCCACGCCTCGTTCGACGCGGATCACTTTGCGATCAAGCGCAATCCGTCCACTAATTCTGGCGGCCAGTTGCTGTGGCAGGGCTCGCATGCCGTCGGCCGGCAGCGCCGGCACCCCCAGCAGGAACATCCGCGCGAGTAGCAATGCGAACGCGTTTGAGGTCTCACCAGTGTCTTCGAGCAGCACGCCCGCCAAGAATCGATCGATCACCCTGCGGATCTCGCCGCGAACACCCGCCCTGTCCAACGCCTTTCGCAGACTGCGATCCGGGCGATCCGCTGCCTTCAGCGATTTCGGCCGTAGCGCCGGCGTCGCCCACCGCGCTATAGCCACCAGATCACGAGGCGTGATCTTGCCGGAAGACAACATTGCGGGCACCCGGACCGGGTGGCGAAGCGGATGCACCCACACCGCGGAATCCTCGTCGCGGCGAACGACCACTCCCGCACCGAACGACTGCAGACGCAGCGCCGACACGTCGACCGCCTGGCTCAGCTCGGGGTAGGCCGGATTCAGCACCTGAAAGCCGCGGTCGCAACGGAACCCGTCGATGACGTCGGTGCGGATTCGGCCACCAACGTCGTCTCCGGCTTCCCAGACCCGCACGTCGCGTCCGGCCGAGACCAGTACGTCGGCGCAGCGCAATCCCGCCAAGCCTGCGCCGATGACCAGAACTTCGGTGTCGTCCATGTCAGCTCATTTCGAGTTTACGGTGGTGTCCGTGTGGAAGGTCGAACGTGCCGGCCGGGCGCGACCCACGTTGCTGACCAGGTTGAGGTCCGGGAATCCTGGCACCGGAGTCTCTCCGACAGTGAATACCGCCTGACCGAAGTTACGCAGGAACCGCAGGAAGGAGTCGTCGTCGACGTCCTGCCCCGGTAGGACGATGACACCATACTGTGCCAGCAGCAGACAGAGTTCGTGCACTTCGTGATCGTCCAGTGCGTCGATCCGCAGCCCGGATAACACTGCCCCAAGGGGTTTCAGGGTTGTGAACTCAAACATGGCGTCCCTTTGAGGCCGACCTCGCGAAGTTGGTCGGCGAATAAGTCGGCGACTCCCACGCCGGACGCCGCCGCCATTACCGCGATGACGCTGGTCGGGGCGAACGAGCAGTAGAGGCCCGCCTCGAGGAACCACGGCTTGCCGTCGGGGTCGACGCGAAAGTCGAACAGGCTGTAATGGCGGCAGCCCAGCGCCCGATGACAGCGCCGTGCTGCCTCCCAGACCACTGCTGTGATCGGATCGTCGGTGGGGACAATCCAGGCATGGCTGGTGTCCTTGGCGACAAGGTACAGATCGCCGCCGTCGGTGCGGCGCAACTTGTCGTCGCGACCACGGATCGGCTTGGTCGTCGTGTCCACCGCGTACTCTTCCAGCGGCAGGCATACCAACTCTTCGTCGCGAACGACGATGCCGCACCGAACTTCTCGTCCCAGCTCAACGTAGGACTCGACAAGCGCCGCCCCACCATGGCCGAGCGCCAGTTCGATCGCCGCACCGAGTTCCGCTGCTTCTCGGACCAGGGATACACCCACCGAGTTGTCCGCGCTGACCGGCTTGACAACGACCGGCAGCTGCAGGGACGGCCGCTCGCCGGCCTCTACCACCTGCCCTGCGGGCACGGCGACACCCGCCTCGGCCACGATCGCCCGCGCTATCACCTTGTTCGAGGCAATCGCCATCACTTCGGGCGGATTACCGACATAGCGAAGCCCCAGGGCGCGCAACAGCCGGCGGTAGGAGGTCATTCCGGGGCGGCAGAACATTTGCGGCACAACCACATCCACCCGCAGGGAGCGCAAGTGGGTGATCGCTTTCGAAATCGGCAGCGGCGTCGCCGAATTCAGTGCGTCGGCGCTGAGGTCACGCGGGAACCGCCACGACCCGTCGGGTGACACGTACGCCAGATGGACGTCGTAGCGATCAGTGTCGGCGAGCGCGTCCAGGCAGGCGCGGGCATACAGGCGTGACAGGTCGGCGTGGAATTCGTCAACGCCCGACCCTACGAGGTGCAGGACCGATACGCGAGATGGGTTAGCCATTCAGTCCCCCCCGATCTCGACGAGTTTGCCGATGTTGAAATCGATTCGGCTCCAACCCTTTCGGTCGCGGGCATTGGCCCATAGCAATGCGGGAATCTGCAGATGATGAACCATCAAATAGGGCAGGGGATCCCACCAGCTGAAGATCGCGTCTTTGCCCCGAAGGATGGTCGCCAGCCGGCTGCGGCGCCGCCCCGGCTGCGTGAGTAGACCCCAAAGCTCGTGATAGACCCAGTAGGTGGGGCGGGCACTGGTGTTCGGCGTAACCAGGGGGTGCCCGTCGTCGAGATACGCGGCGGCGATGTCCGGTTGGTCGTGAAACATGGTGATCGCCGAGTGGGTCCGCGGATTGCATTCGATGGCATACGCATCACCGTCCTCCGTTTCGATGAAGTCGAAGGACACCTGTCCGGTCAGGCCGAGGCTCGCAACGAAGGTCTCGACCCAAGCGCGGATGTCGGGTTTGTCGACGTGGGAATAGTTGAGCTGGGATGCCGAGGACTCACAGCATCCGTAGACCTGCAACCGGCCACCCCGAGCGGTGCCGTGCGTGCAGTACTCCCGTCCTGCGATGAACTCCTGCAACACCCACGGATCGTCCTCCGAGATCGGGAGGGAACGGGCGAATTCCGCATTGCGCTGGGGAGTCTCGCCCGACAGGCGGGTCAGATCCATCCGCCCGACCGGGTCGTAGGCGATCCGTTTCAGGATGTAGCTGCGGCCTTCCGGGAACACGAAGTCCACGATCTGCTGGGCAGTCGTGATCCGACGGTAGTCCGGCACGCGGAGCCCCAACGATGTAGCGGTCGAGGCAAATTCGGCCTTATCGTCGAGCAGCCTTATCGTCTGGGCATCAACGTGGACAACCTCGCAGACCCCGCCGAGGCATGTTCGTACCCGGGCATCAGGCACGCTCCCCGCGGGACTGGACACCGGCACGAACACGTCGACGTTTTCGTACCGCACGATATTGAGCAATGCCCGGCCATAGCCCGGCGCGCCCGGTTCCGGCACGCAGTAGAACGCATCCACCGCGCGAGAGAACCTGTGCCCGGTCAATCGATACTTCGCGGATTCAACGAGGATCACCCGATGTCCGGCCAAATGGAACGCTCTGGCCAGCTGCAGCGCCTTGGTCATCTTCCCGCCGCTGAGCAAGATGGTCCGGCGAGCACCGGCGACGGGGCGGGCGCGGGTAGGTCGCCTGCGGGTCAGTAACGCAACCAGCACCAGCGCAAGGTCGACGGGAAACGTCACAAGAAGAACAGCAAGAGTGGCCAGGGTTCGGCCCACATTGGCATCCTTGATCCGGTGTACCCGAACACCGCTCATGGTGCCTTTGATGTCGCTGTCCAGACTGGCCGTCACTGCTGCGGCTCCGCAAACACGTCTATGCCGTCTCCTCCTCGGGGGAACTCGAGGCAGATCTTCTTGTGCAGCAACAACGTATCTGCCAGCTCGTCGGTGGTCACGTCGTTCAGAAACCGGCATTGCCCGATCGGGTCAGGTATGGCCGCGCGAAGCAGACCGTCCCGCGTTCTGAGGATGGACGCCGTCGCTTCCTCTAGTAGTTCCGGCGTCAAATGCTCGCTGTCCAAAGACAATCCCAGCGCACTCATCACACCCAGCACGCGGTCCCGGTCGGCGACCGAGAGATGCCCGCGCTGCTCGGCGAGTGTGGTCGATAGCGCCATGTCGATGTTGATGGCGTGACCATGGAAGAAGGGCGCGGGCGGCGCAAGTTCCAGAGTTGGACTCCACGTGTGCCCGAATGCGATTACCCGGTCCAGATCGATTTCGTGCAGGTTGGGCACTTCCAGGTCGAGCATGGTGGCGATCGCTTGATAGGTGAGACGGTCGCCTACGGCACGCAATCGGCGTGTGCCCTCGAGGTGGCCGAATCGAGTCCGCAACAGGTCGGCACCGTGCCGTTCGAGCCGCTCGAAGATCTCGGCGTTGCCGACCACCGCAATCTTGATCAACTCAGCCATTCCGTTGCGCACCTGGTCCTCAGGCAGCGTCTTGAGGAAGGAAAAGTCGAGAAACACTTTCTCCGAGGCGTGGTAGGCACCTAGCCGGTTCTTGTGCTTGCCGTGGTTAACGGCCACCTTGATGGACACGCTGGCGTCGATGAGTCCGATCAACGTGGTCGGGATTCGGATGTACGGCGTGTTGCGTCGGTAACTGGCGCAGGCGAATCCGGCTACGTCGGTGGTGAGTCCCCCACCCATGACCAGGACGGGTTCGGTGCGAACCAGCCCGAAGGCGTTGAACTCATTCACGATTTGTTCGAAGGTCTCCAGCGACTTCGCCGTCTCCCGGATCTGAACTGGGATCACAGTGAGCGCGATCCGGTGATGGTCGAAATAGGACCGGATAGCCTGGCCGTAGATCTGATAAACATTGCCGTCGACCACCATCAATGCGCGACCGTAGGCACGGTAACAGTGGCCGAGGTCGGTGTTGCCGAGCTCAAAGATGCCGTCGACATAGACCAGGTCGTACTCGATCCTTTCGTAGCCTTCCACGTGAAAGGCATTGTGGCTGGCCGTCACTCGGGCTTGAAGATTGCTCGTTTGAAAATTTTCCACGTGCTCCTCCTCGGGTGCAGGTATTTCGGTCGGGGCCTGGAGTCAGGGCGTGACGAGGCCGAAAACCGTTCCTGCATCCAGAGATTCGACGATCTGGATCGCGGCCGTGAACTCGCTCTTATCGGTGTTCTCGTTGGGGAACGCGATGCAATGGATGCCCGCTGTCACCGCTGCCGCGACGCCACCTACGTTGTCCTCGATCGCGACGGCGCTGTCGGCGCGCTCACCGAGTTGCTCGAGTGCGAATACGTAGGCCGCCGCATTTGGCTTCGCCGCCTGCACGGCTTCCCGGTCGACGATGAGGTCGAACATCTCGGCGCTGATGTGCGGTTGCAGTGCCGCTAGCAGTGCGTCGATGTTGCCCTGCGATGTGGTGGTCACGAAGCCCACCTTGTGATGGTTGTTCTTGGCCTCGGTGACGACGTCGACGACGCCCGGGCGGGGCGAGACGGTTGATTCGCTGAGGAGTCTCTGAAAGATCTCTGATTTCAGCGCGTGCACGGCCCGCGGCGTCGACGTCCTCCTCGCGGCTTGCCGCGTAGTCGCGAATGCGTTCGGCGCCCCCGTTCGAATTCAGCATCGCGGTGTAGTCGCTGCGCGACCAGTGCCAATCGAGGCCGCAGGCCTCGAAGGCTTCGTTGAAAGCCTGTCGCTGCAGTTCCGAGGTGTCGGCCAAGGTGCTGATGGATCCGAAGAGGACAGCTGACATGAGTTTCCTTGTGGGTAGTTCAGGGAGCTTGGTTGTGGGCTCGCGTTGACTGCTGAATTCCCCGTCCATTACTGGTCTAAACGTACACTATCGAACTTTATGACTGCTACTGGGAGTAGAGTCCACTACTAGAAGGCCGGGTCGCGCCGTGCGGCTCACGCTTCTCGCCACACGAAGGGCGGCGCGACGCCCAGTAGAATCCCCGACGAACGGGTGACTGGTGAAATAGTCTCCAGTGCTGATACCACCCCGTTCAGCAGCCGTTCAGAGATATTTTCTTGCGGGCGCTCCACCCAACGAGAGGCGTTGCAATCCACGTGACGCGGCAGACATGACACCCGCTCCGGCTAACAGGGCTTCCGACAACGTCGAAGACGCGCGGGTGGCGCGTACCCGCGCCGACGTTGCGCGGGCCGCCCTGGAAGTTCTCACCGAGGAAGGGTCAGAGGCGGTCACACATGCTCGGGTCGCGGAGATCGCCAGATACTCCAAGACGACGCTGTACACGCATTGGCCGTCGCGCATCGACCTGATCACCATGGCGATCGAAGCGCTCGGCGAGATGCCTCACCACCAGCGCACCGGCGAACTGCGCGCGGACGTCATCGCCGAACTCAAGGTGTTCCGCAAGGGAATCCTCGACCTGCGGCTCGACCGCGTGGTTGCCAGCATGGCGCAATGGGCTTCCGATGAGCAGATGCGACAGGTTCGGGACAAGGTCAACACCGATGGCCAGCACCAGATGTACGCCATGCTCGGCGAGGTGTTCTCGGGCGCGGCGCTGGACGCGGCCGTCTCCATGCTCACCGGTGTCGTCGCGTGCCCATCGCTGATGTTCGGCACGCTGCCCGACGACGACATCATCGCAGCGGCCGTCGACATCGTCCTGAACAGTGCGCAGGCTCGTAACGTGGAGATGTGACCATGTCTGTGCCCGTCCCGAAGGCGGTCAGCGCGGTTAGACGCGACCTGGAAAGCAGGCTCTTCGCGATGGTGGCCGGGCCGGAGGGGCCGGCCAATCGAGAGCGCATCCACCGAGCGCCGGGCACCCGTTGGTTCGGCGACGACCGTCCCATCCGGCAGGTTCACGCCGACGCGTCGATGTTTGTTGGCGGGCTGCGGGCATTGTTGCTGCAGTCACTGCATCCGCTGGCCATGGCCGGGGTCGCCGAGCACTCCGACTATCGAGGCGACCCGTGGGGACGGCTACAGCGGACCAGCACCTTCCTGGCGGAGACTACTTTTGGTTGCGCTGCCGATGCCCAACGCGCCGTCGACCAGGTACGGCGCATCCACACATACGTGCACGGCGTCGCGCCGGACGGACGGCCGTATCAGGCGTCGGATCCGCACCTGCTGGAATGGGTTCACATCGCCGAAGTGGACAGCTTCTTGCTCTCCTATCAGATGTACGGTGCGGCCCCGTTCGATCAGGCGGGGCGCGACGGCTATGTGGCCGACATGGCCGTGGTGGCAACAGCACTCGGCGTGCCCGAGCCACCCCGCACGGAGAAGGAATTGCACGACCGGATTCACGCCTACCGCCCCGAACTGCACGGGACGCCGGCCGCCCGCGAGGCCGCCCGATTTCTGCTGCTGACTCCCCCGCTGGCCCTCCCGGTCAGACCTGTCTACGGCCTGCTTTCGGCCACCGCGGTTGCGATGCTGCCCAGGTGGGCGCGCCTACCTCTCCGACTGCCCTACGCGCCCGTGCTGGAGGCAACTGTGACGCGCATGACCGGCCGGGTGCTCGTCGAGAGCATCCGCTGGGTCATGACCCCGGGCGGCCGTAAGCCGTTCTGAGGCTTGTGGTTTCAGCAGGCCAGCGGCGAGTTGCGGTGCCCTAGCGGGGCGGCGCACTCGGTCTTAATGCCCGGAAAACTCGTCCATGGAGTTGTAGACGCCAACGCGCCGCAGGTATGCATCGCGCAGCCGGACCGGCAGCACGGCGGTGAGGACCTTGTTCATCTTCGATGTCCACGGCATCACGACGAACGGGTCGCCCTCCAGCATCGCCGCCCACGTCCGCTCGACAACGTCCTCCTGCTCGAGCATCGGCGTAAAAAGGATGCCCTTGGCGCCGTCGAACATGCCGGTGTTGATGTAGGTCGGACAGACGGTGGTGACCTTCACCTGCTCATGGCCGGCCTGTTCCAGCTCTAACCGCACCGAATCGGAAAAGCCGATCGCCGCCCACTTCGAAGCGGAATACGCGGCCATGCGGGGGATGGCGTTCAGTCCGGCCGACGAGGCGATGTTGACCAGGCGACACTGCTTGCCGGACTCGATCATCGCCGGCAGGAATTCGCGGGCCACCAGCATGGGGCCGATGGAATTGACTTCGATGGTGAGCGTGAAGTCGCGCGGCTGGTTCTCCCAGAAGTAGCCGTTGCCACGCACGATGCCAGCGTTGTTGAACAGCACATGGATGGTGCCGATGTCGGTACGGACCCGCTCGGCGGCCTCGGCCACCCCGGCTTGCGAGGTGACGTCGACGGTCTCGTAATGGATCGTGCACCCGGCTGATTCCAATTCCGACGCGGTCTCCTTCAGCGCGGTCTCATTAGCGTCCCAGAGAACCACTGCCGCAGCGCCCTCCTTCACGGCCTGGGTGGCGAACAGCTTGCCCAGGCCCATGGCGGCGCCGGTGACTAGGACGTTGGTCCCCTTGACGGACTGCATTGCTGAGCTCCTCTTGGCGTCTGCGGTGAAGCGGTCTGATAGCTCTTATACCCGTTCGATCGCGGCTTGCCAGCGATGAGTTAGTCGGCGCTGTCAGGTCTGACCTTCCGACCGAGATAGCCGACCCTTGTTGGGAGAATTAATGGGCCTCATCCACATCGAGCTGTTCACCACCCTCGATCTCGTCGGGCAGGCGCCCGGCGGCCCCGACGAGGACCCAGTCGGGTTTCCCTTCGGCGGTTGGCAGGCGCCGCTACTGGATGAGGTCGGCGGGGCGCAGGTCGGTGCCGCTTATGAGGGCACAGACGCACTGCTGCTGGGCCGGCGGACCTATGACATCTTTGCCGCCTATTGGCCGCACCAGGACGGCGGCGAGGACGGAGAGATTGCCACGCTCTTCAACAGCGTCCCGAAGTACGTGGCCTCGCGCGGCAAGCCCGACCTCTCGTGGGCCGGGTCCACACATCTTGGCCCGGACCTGAGTCGCGCGGTGCGCGAGATCCGCGACCGACACGAGCACGTGAAGGTCGTGGGGAGCCTGAACCTGGTGCAGACCCTCTTGCGGGAGAAACTCTTCGACCGCCTTGACCTATGGGTTCACCCGATCATGCTCGGCGTCGGAAAGAGACTGTTCGACGGTGGCGTCGTGCCCACGAATGTCACACTCCTCGAACCGCCGGTAGCCAGCCCCACCGGCACCGTGTACCTGCGGTACGGACTCGCTGATGGCACGCCCGGGACGGGGGACATGAGCGCGCCCGATCGCGGTGTCGGGCGCGACGGCTGAAGCAACACCGCAGGGTGCAGCGGCGCGTGATGCCCTGAGTCCGCACGCTAATGTGCTTTGGTCGGCCTCAGCAGACAGGCCGATAGAAAAGTTGGGCAAGTTCATGACCGCAGCAGCAGAAGCGCCGGTGCTCGAATCTCGGGTCGGCCACTACTACCAGATGGACGACACCTACCAGGTCGGCCGCGAGAAGGTACGCGAATACGCCCGCGCAGTGCAGGACTACCACCCCGCACACTGGGACGTCGCCGCGGCCGCGGAACTGGGTTACTCGGGCCTGGTGGCGCCGCTGACATTCACGTCGGTACCAGGAATGACCTGCAATCGCCGCATGTTCGAATCGGTGGTCGTCGGTTACGACAGCTACCTGCAGACCGAAGAGGTCTTCGAGCAGCACCGGCCGATCGTCGAAGGCGACGAACTGCACATCGACGTCGAATTCACGTCGCTGCGCAGGGTGGCCGGTCGAGACATGATCACGGTGACCAACACCTTCACCGACACGGCCGGCGAGCGCGTGCACACGCTGCACACCACCGTTGTCGGCTTGACGGCCGAGGACCTCGATCCGGCCGTCAAGGCCGCCGTGCATCGCGCGATGATGCACGACTTCGCCATGCTCGGAACTGGCGAATCCGAATCCGGCTACCAGAAGACGGTGCGACCCCAGGGCGAGATTCGGATCGCCGAGGGGGGCACGACCCGCACCCCAGGGACACCCTCCTTCGATGACGTGCGGGTCGGCGACGAGCTAGCGGTGCACCACGCCAGGCTGTCCCGCGGCGACCTGGTGAACTATGCCGGCGTGGCCGGCGATGCCAACCCGATTCACTGGGACGAGAACCTCGCCAGGCTGGCCGGACTGCCCGATGTGATCGCCCATGGAATGCTCACCATGGGTTTGGGTGCCGGATTCGCCTCCGCATGGACGGGCGACCCCGGTGCGGTCACCCGCTTCGCGGTGCGGTTATCGGCGCCCGCGGTCGTGTCACTAGCCGACGGTGCCGACATCGAATTCAGTGGCAAGATCAAGTCGCTGGACTCGGCGACCCGCTCCGGTGTCGTCGTGCTGACCGCGAAGTCCGGTGGCCGGAAGATCTTCGGGCTGGCGACCCTGAACGTCCGTTTTCGCTGACGGCTCGCTTTGCGCTGGTAAGTGCCTTATTGGGCGTCCAGCTGGGTCAGTCGTGCAAGCGCGCGAAGGAATACGACGCGCTCCTGGGCGGTCAACTCGGACAGCCATCGTTCCTCACCGCGTTGGATGTCGGACTGCACCGCGTTCTTGGCTGCGCGACCAGCCGGCGTGATCTCGAGCAAGCGCACCCGGCGGTCGTCGGGGTCGGGACGGCGTTCGATGTAGCCACGACGCTGCAGCTCATCGAGGGTGCCGATAATCCTTGTCTTGTCGGCGCCGATGGCCTCGGCGAGAGCGGCCTGTGTGCGCACCGGCGAGCTGTCCAGTGCGCTGAGCACCACATGCATATGCCTACTAAAATGCCGGATATCCGTCCGCTCCATCGCACTGCCGTGTTGAACTCCATCGCGCTGGTCGACTCCGTCCGGGTCGCCGATCTCGGCGCGCCTACCCCCTGCGCCGACTGGAACCTGGCCGACCTGCTTGCCCACATGACCGCCCAGCACCGCGGATTTTCCATGGCCGCAAAGGGATTCGGAGATGACGCCGATGTGTGGCGAGCCGACGCGATAATAGCTGCCATCACCGCCGACCCCGCCGGCACGTATGCCGACGCGGCCCACGAGGTCCTGGCGGCCTTTGCCGATGACGCGGCACTTCAGGCGTCCTTCGCGCTTCCCGAATTCGGGCCGAATGCAAAGTTCCCCGGCGCCATCGCCATCGGTTTCCACTTCATCGACTACGTGGTGCACGGCTGGGATGTCGCCGAGTCAATGGGTCTGGCCTACTCCCTGCCCGATGACGTCGTCAACGCCGCGTTGCCATTGGCCCTCGCCGTACCCGACGGTGACTTTCGCGAGACACCTGACGCACCCTTCGCGCGCGCCCTGAAAGCCGAGGCAGCCCAGGGTGCGCCGAACCTCGACCGCATCCTGCGCCACCTCGGCCGCAGCCCCGACTGGGCTGGGAGGACCGAAACCGCCAACCGGCTAACCACTTTGGGAGTCAACAGCTGACGCGGGACGTGGGTCGCAGGTTCACTCGCGGCGCCCGGTCTCTGCCACCATGTCGAGCAGACTGTCGACAAGCTCCTCGGCGGTGGTGTGCCATTTGTCGGTGCTGAGCAGGCCGCTCGATTCCAGGCCGGCGGCGCCGTGCACGCCGGTCAGGAGTATCGCGGCGTAACGCTGAGCATTTGGTTCGCCGACCCCGTCTGCCACAATGGCGAGGAACTCGTCGCACATGCGTTGCGCGGCACGGACCACCGCGGACGGGTCTCCTGCCGGTGTGCTGAACATCAACTCGTACAGGTACGGCTGCTGGCGGCTGACGTTGATAACGGCGATGAGCGCCCCGCGCAGCTTGTCGGCAGGCAGCAGCCGCGTGTCTGTCCGCAGCGCTTGCATGTCATCACCGAGACGCTCCCAGCCCTCGGCGGCGACGGCGGTCAGCAAGCTCTCCTTCTCGGCGAAGTGCCGGTAGGGCGCACCGCGACTCACTCCTGCACGGGCCCCGACCTCGCGCAGCGTCACGGCATCGGGACCGCCGGTGTCAAGTAGCTCGGAGGCTTTGTCGAGCAGGGTGCGACGCGTGACGGCGGCTGACTCGATGCGGCTCATGGTCTCCATCTTAAGTTGACACTGTCATCTCGAGGCGTAGCTTAGTGGAGATGACAGCGTCACCTGAAAGTCAACAGCGCGCGGTGGTCACCGGTGCTTCTTCCGGAATCGGTGCGGCCACGGCACGCGAATTGGCCCGGCGAGGATTCCATGTTCTCGCTGGTGTCCGGCGCGCCCAAGATGGCGACGCGATCCGAGGGCCCGGTATCGAGCCGGTAATCATCGACATCACCAACCCGGAACATATCGGGGTGCTCGCCACCCGGGTGCACGGCGACCCCCAGGGCCGCCCGCTGGGGGCGTTGGTCAACAACGCCGGCGTCGGGGTCAACGTACCCGTCGAGGCCTATGCGATCGCCGAGTGGCGACACCTGTTCGAGGTCAACCTCTTTGGCCACATCGCCGTAACTCAGGCACTCCTGCCCGCCCTCATCCGCAGCACGGGTCGGGTGGTCAACATCAGTTCCATAGGCGGCAAAATCGCCATGGCGACCTACGGTCCGTACGCAGGCACGAAGTTCGCGCTGGAAGCGGTCAGTGACTCATTGCGACGCGAACTCGCCCCGCTCGGCGTCGAGGTGGTTGTGATTGAGCCGGGCGCCGTCGTGACGGACATGCTCGGTCGGGCAAGCGCAGCGCCGCATGGGACGACAGCGGCCATGACGCCCGACCAGAGCCAACGCTACGGCGCGCTGGTACGCGCCGTCGCCGCGCAGGCCGCGTCGTCCGGCAAGTCCGGCGTGCCCCCCGAGGCCGCGGCCACGGTGATCGCGACGGCAGTCACGGCGCGCAAGCCGCGTACTCGGTACACCGTCGGCCGCGACTCGGCCCTGCTGACCCGCTTGGTGCGGCTTCTGCCCGACCGCACAGTCGACCGCATCCTTGCCACCGCACTGCGCCCGCACTTTGCAGCTACAGCCGCATGATGATGTCTTTGGCCTCCTTGAGGCCCATACCGCTCTCTTGAACAAGCGCTTTGACGGCCCCGATCTTGTTTCCCTCCAGGGCAAGCTGTCGCACGGCGGGACTCACCAACGCCTCGCTGGGCTCACCTTCGTATGCGACAGGAACTGGAATCCCGTAGCTGCGCACCGCCCGCTCCAACAGCGTGATGCGCTTTTCCAGATCTGCGATGCGCCCGGTCGGGTCGTCGTTATTATCGGAACCCTTGAACATGCCCATGGCGACAGTCTGGCGCATCGCAGCGCGCCCGACTCGTCGCGCCTTCAGCGCACCAGCCGTAGCTGCTGCTCGGCCAGTCGCACCGTCAGCCGTTGGCCCCACGACAGGGTCAACGCGTCGCCTTCGATGCCGTCGCCGAACACCACCAGGCGATCGGACTCCACGTCGACGGTCAGCGTCGCAGCGCCCACTACCCCCTCCACCAGGGACGTGCCGGTTGCGGGCGACGGCCAGGCTTCGCGGACGAACCACGCCAGCCGCGGTTCAGTCGGTCCCGGCAACACGATTTTGCTGCTGCGTTGTTGCCAGACCGAGCGACACCACCCGGTTGCGCCGGTACCAGTGGAGACGATCACTCCGGATGACGCCTGCCGCTCCGCTCGGCCGTCAGGCAAGGCAAGCGTGTAGCGGGCGGTCTGATGGCTGGTGTGGCCGACGAAGATCTCGTTGACAGCGAGTAGCCGCTGCCCGTCATCGGTTTCGGCCGCGACCATGGTGCGCTGTTCGATACCGGCGCTGCTGTGCGCCGCAGTCCGGATCAGCGTGCCGGCGCTGTCGGGGGTGTGTGAGACCAACACCCCGGCGTTACGGTCCGGTTCTGGATTGACGCCGATTACCGGCTGGCCATCGAGGTACTTTGCGACGTTGGCCGCCAAGCCGTCCTGCCCGACCACAACCACGACGTCGCGGGGCTCGAACAGGAATCGGGACAGGTCCGCCCGCTCGACCCGGCCGCGTCGCCAGTCGGGCGGAATCGCGGCGGAGACGGCGGCCAGGGCCGACCGGGTGCGCGTATGCCGGGCCTCGAGCTCGTCGATGCTGCGCCCGCGGCTGGACAGGAAGAACGCCGCCTGCCCGTGGGTGCCGTGTCGGGCCAGGGCATCGTCGAGTTCGGTGCGCCGGTGCACCAGGATCACCCTCGGTGGCAGCGTCATGATGCGGCAGCCCCAAGTCTGGCCAACACCGGGGCCAGCAGATCCGGCGTCACCACCAAGTGCTCGATCTGGGGCAGGTTGACGGCTAGTTCCTGCAGCGCCAGGCCCAACAGAGTGGCCTCGGGCAGGTCGCGGTAGGCGGCCAGCCGCGCGGATTCGGCGGCCGCCTTGGCGTCGCCCACCAGCCGAGTGGCTTGTGCCTTCGCCTCGGCCAGCTGTACGTCGCGGCGGGCCTGCGCTTCGGCGGCGATTGCGTCGGCCGCCCAGAACTCCTGGGTTTTCCGACGCTCGTTGGCGCCATCTTGGGCCACCAGGTCCTCGTTGCGGCGCGCGAGTTCGATCTTGGTCTGCAGTTCGTTCTCGCCGATGGCCCGTTCCCGTTCCACCGCCAGCGCGCGGCGCTCGAACGTGGCGCGGTCGGCCTCCTGCTGGACCTGTTCACGGGTCGGGGTCTGCAGCGCGCGTTCCACTTCCGGCTCCGGACGAATCGCAACGACGCGCACCCCCAACACCGTGATGCCCGTTTCGGCGAGTCGCGTGTCGTCAGCCAGCCCTCTGGTCATCCGGTTTCGTACCGCGGCGATCCCATCCACGAGCGCCGATGTCAACATGGTCCGCGCCAGCAGGTCGAGTCCATGCTGCTGAGCGGATTCGGTGAGTATCCCGGCAACCTGCTCGAGTGGAGCCGACCGCCAGTCGCCGGTGTCGGTGTCGATCGAAAAGTCGATGCGCTGCGCGGCCAGCATCGGGTCGACGATGCGGTACGTCACGGTGGCCTGCACAGCCACATCCTGGAAATCGGCTGTCCTGGCGTGAAATAGCAACGGCAGTTCACGGTCGTCGAGCGGTATCTCCGACATCGCCGCGGTCAGTGGAAGAAACCAGAACGCCAGTCCGGGTCCGTCGTGCACCAACTTGCCCCGGCGCAGGGCTCGGATGTGCGCGGTCGGCTCGACACGTAGGTGACGAAGCAGTGGATAGCGCGTTATGACGGCCATGATGGCCACCTCCTTTTGATTATCGTCTATATGACGATAAGGACGGAATCGCTTTTCGTCAACTCGACGATTAATCTGGTCTGATGCCGCGCTATCAGCCCACCGACTATCCGGCGGTAGCGGTGACGGTCGACCTGGTGGCATTGACGATCCGTGACGACGAGTTGTGCGCGTTGGTGGTCCGACGCGCACAGGCGCCGTACGCCGGCCGGTGGGCACTGCCCGGCGGATTCGTTCGGCCCGGGGAGGATCTTGACGAGGCCGCCGCACGTGAGCTGATGGAGGAGACCGGCGTACCTGCCGCGCGGCTGCACCTGGAGCAGCTGGCCAGTTACGGTGCACCGCAACGTGATCCGCGCATGCGGGTGATCACGGTCGCTTATCTGGGCCTGGCGCCCGACCTGCCGCTACCGGCCGCAGGCGGCGATGCCGCCGGGGCTCGCTGGGCACCCGTGACCGAACTGATGGCGACCAGGCTCGCGTTCGACCACCGGCAGATCCTGGCCGACGGCGTTGAGCGGGCGCGCGCCAAGCTCGAGTACACGCCGTTGGCGACCACATTCTGCGCGGGTGAGTTCACGGTGGCCGAACTGCGGCGGATATACGAAATCGTCTGGGGCACAGAGCTGGACAGCCGGAACTTTCACCGCAAGGTCACCGGAACCGCGGGGTTTCTCGCGCCCACCGGACGAACCACTACCCGTGACGGTGGCCGCCCGGCACAGCTCTATCGACCTGGGGAATTGCGGATTCTGCACCCGCCTATGACGCGTGCGACGGATACTCCCTGAAAGCGGCTGTTGTTCGGCGTAGTCACCCGCAAAGGTGAATTGTCGACGGAACCGCGCCTGGGTACTGTCCCGCGGCATGGAGGGGTCGCGACATCGCCCGCCGCATGGCGCCACGCTGATCGCCTGAATGTCGACCTATCAGGACCTCGTCGACACGATGCGGCGCATCCAGGAGCACACCGGCGACCCGCATGCATGGATGACGGGATTGACGCCTGATGAGGTGACTGCCGCGCTCGGGCCCCTGACACCTCTGCCACAAGTCGAAGCCATCCTGACCAAGATCCGCCAACAACACTCGGAGCTGTTCAGCTCGCCGCCGCCGCAAGCTCCGGTTCCATCGGGTCGGGCCGAGGGTGACGCAGCCAAGGCCATCGCCGACGCCGAAGCGGCTCTGGCACAGCAGAATTCGGCGGCGTCTCAGCTCGACCTGCAAGTGATCTCGGCGATCCTAAACGCACATCTGACGACCGTGGCGGGCGGCGATGTGCTCAACAGGCTGCAGCAAGAACTCGAGACCGCCGTCAAAACACGATCGGACCTGGACACCCCGGCCGGTGCGCGTGATTTCCAGCGGTTCCTGATCAGCAAACTCAGAGACATCCGCGAAGTCGTGGCGACCGCGAGTCTCGACGACTCGTCGAAGGCAGCGATGATGGCCGCATGGACTTCGCTGTATAGCGCGTCGAAGAACGGGTCGGACGCGCCCCCCGCGCCTACCGATCGCCGGGGCGTGTCGGCGCCGCCCCCGGTCGCGCGCGGTGGCGACCAACCGCCGGCGCCTCGAGGCGGATCGGATCCGCTGCTCGATTCACTGTTGCCCGACGACCCCGGGCTATTGGCCGACAACCCAAATGAGGTGGGCGCGGTGCCTGCCGCCGCCGCACCGAGTATGCCGACGGCGGCACCAACCGCGCCCAGCGCGGGTGCCGGAGCATCACCTGGCGGTGCAGGCATGTCCGGCTGGGGTCCGTCCGGTGGTCTTCCGCTACCCAACCTGCAGGGCAGCGGGGGCGGGCGGGACCCCCGCGCCGCGCTGGATGACGGCTTGTTCGCCGACGACCCCGATCGCGAGTCGGATGAGGCCAAGAACAAGCGCGACCACCACGATGACGACGATGAAAGCAGGGACGAAGAGCATCGCGAACCGCCGCCTGGGCAACCAGAATCACCTCCGGCGGGTCCGACGAGCGTGACGTTGCCGAACGGTGAGACAGTGACGGCCGCGAGCCCGCAACTGGCCGCAGCCATCAAGGCGGCGGCCGGCGGGACCCCCATCGCGGAGGCGTTTGCGCAGCAGGGCATGACCATCCCCCCGCCGGGGACCGCCGTCGTCCACCCCATCGACCCGTTACGCGTCACGCCCGGCGATATCGGCATGTTCACCGATCGACACGCGCTTGCCCTCGGCCGGAGCCAGGCCCTGCTCGATGGCCAGATTCAACACATCTCAACCGTGGCCGGGCCAAGTTTTCTCGGCTGGCAGCACCCGCCGACACCGGCGGCTCAGCCATCGGAGAACGCACCGCCCACCGACACCCCGACACCAACCCGGCCGGCGACAGCGTCGGCATGGTAGCCACAACGAGGAGACAGCGCATGGCAGATCGGATTCATGTGGTGCCGGCGCACTTACGCGAGGCCGCTGGCCATCACCAGCAGACCTCCGACCATTTGCGGACTATCCCGTCGTCGCATGCCGCAATCCAGGCAAGTCTCGACTCGCTCGGACCGATCTTCAGTGAGCTGCGCGACGCCGGACGCGAACTTCTCGAGCTCAGGCGGCAGTGCTACGAGCGGCAAGCCGACGACCACGCCGATATCGCGCAGCACCTGCACGCATCGGCCGCCCTGTGGGAACAGCACGACCGAGACGCAGCGGACAGACTCGGCGGCATCCTGGACGAGCGGCGGTCGGATGACGAAGGTCGGTGACACCTGAATGACACACGCCAATCCCGCTTTCGACACCGTTCACCCGAGCGGGCACATCCTGGTGCGATCCTGCCGCGGCGGATACATGCACAGCGTCGCGCTGAGTGAGGCGGCGATGGAGACGGACGCCGAAACCCTGGCCGAGGGCATCCTGCTGACCGCGGACGTGTCATGCCTCAAAGCGCTGCTGGAAGTGCGTGGCGAGATCGTCGCCGCCGGGCACACCCCGTCCGCGAAGGTGCCGACTACGTCGGATCTTGACGTGGCGATCGAAAAGTTGCTGGCGCACCGGCTGCGTCGGCGCGGCCGCTGATGCCCTAGAGCAACCAGACCTTGCTGCTGTCGGGGTTAGGTGCGATATTGCTGGGCGGCTCGATGGGGTTGGCGCCGAACAACTCTCGTGCGCGGCTGAGCAGCGCGCGCAACTCTTCGAGTTGCTGCTGTAGCGCAGAATCGGCCATGGCCACACGCTACCGACGCGGGGAAGGCCGCACAATTCACCGTTGACTCGCCTGCTACTGAGGCTGCGATAGGCGCGATAAGTAGCAGCCGGACAACGGTACTCTTAGCCGGTGGGGATTTTCGGTCGCAGGGCTGCGCGCCAGCGCCTGCGGAAAGCGACCCAGGAATCTCTCTCTGTCCCTACGTTCAGCGCTCCGCTTGACTGCACCCCCTGGGTGATCGGTGGTCTTTGGCCCACGGAGTTGTCTCCCGTCAATGCCGAAACCACAACGCTCGCAGATTATCTCAGGGTCGATCTGCAGCGGATTGCCAGCTCGGCAAATGAGGACCTGCGCGCGATCGGCCGAGCGGGAGGGGCGTATCCGGTGCGGCGCGCTGCCGAGGTCAGAGTGATCGACGAGGCCCGTGCACTGGCGGCGCGCCGGGTCGAGTCGACGATCCGCCAACTGCGCCAGATGCGGCAGCGCCCGCTGGCTGAGCACCCGCGCCGCAATGCCGTGGGTCGGCCCGCCGACGCTAACGGCCGTCCAGATATGGACAAGACCCAGGTCATTCCGGCCATCCGGGATACGTCGCCCCCGGTGGATATGGACAAGACGCAAATCATTCCGGCCGTGCGGGACGGGCCGCCACCGGTGGATGGGGACAGACCAATCGACGACGCGCCGGTCACCGGCGAAACCGCAGCTGAAGACCAGCCGTTGCAGGAACTGCTGGCGTTCGTGGCACGTCAGGAGCCGCGACTGAGCTGGGCGATCGGCGAACACCCGGATGGCACGATGACGCTG
This sequence comes from Mycobacterium sp., assembly GCA_032162865.1. Lineage (GTDB taxonomy): Bacteria > Actinomycetota > Actinomycetes > Mycobacteriales > Mycobacteriaceae > Mycobacterium. The sequence goes on from JAVROG010000243.1 coordinate 20,903, forward strand.
GTCACCGACCTCGCGTATGGCTGGCTTCCGCCAGGTATCGCCGTCCCGGAAGGTGTGCGCCTGCTGGGACCGCAACGCCGCAGCGGTCGGGTGTCGGAATTGCTGGGCACCACGACACGAGCTGCGACCTACTCGCCGGGTGACTCCGCGAAATGGCCGACCGACTCCCCGGGCATCACACCCTCGGTGCAACCGCTGGATCTGGCGCCGGTCGATGATCTGGATTGGCAGCTGGGCGTCGCCACGCATTGGCGCGACGGAGTGCCGAGACTGGTGAACATGTTAGTCAAGGCCGCCGCGAGCGGGGCCGAAATCGTCGAACAAGAAGCCGACCTGCTGCGCGTTCATCTGGATACCGCCCGTTACCAGGTTCTGGGCCAGTATCCCGAGGTTGATCCGGCGCAACTGTTCAACTGCATGCTGTTGGCTGCCACGGAAGGCCGCGTTACCGGTGACCTGATAACGGCGAACTACCACTTCGCCTGGTTCCAGAAACTCAACGCCACCCGGATTGACGAAAGCGCCGAAACGACACCGGAGAGTAACCCTTAAGGGTGAATTGACGCTGGTCGGACGCGTCCACATACTGGCATCGTGTCGGGGTCGGGTCGTAGCGAAATCGGCGACCTCAGGGCTTTAGCCGACCAGGATCTGGTCGAAGCGGTTCTCCGCGAACTCAGCGAAGCGGCCGACAAATGGGAGGAACTCGTCGCGCAGGCCGAGGCCGTCACGTACAGCGTGGACTTGGGAGACGTTTACGCTGTGGCCAATTCGGACGGCCGGTTGCTCAAGTTGACGTTGCACCCAGACGTGATGGCCGGCTACTCCCCCCGCGACCTCGCCGACAGATTGAACCTTGCGATCGCCGCGCTGCGCGAAGAGGCTGAAGCCGAGAATCAGACACGGTACGGCGGCCGTCCGCGGTGACGTCGGTAACGGCACGGGCCCCGCGCCGGGCCAAGGCTGCGCACCAGACCCCGGAAGGAGAATGACTGTGCCACTTAATCTGTCCAACCGAGACCAGAATTCCGGGCATCTGTTCTACAACCGGCGACTACGCGCCGCGATCACCAGGTTCTCCGTGCGGATGAAGCACGACGACCGCAAACAGCAAGCTGCCGTCGCCCTTTCCGTTGTGCTCGTGTTTATCGGCGTGGGCTGGATGGCCCTGCTGCACGTGATGAAACCCGCCGGTCTGATCGCGCAGTCAAATATCGTCGGAAACCGGGACACCGGAGCAATTTTCGTCAAGATCAGCGGGCGCCTCTATCCAGCGCTCAACCTGACTTCGGCGCGACTGGCGGTCGGCAACGCCGCGGCCCCCACCTGGGTGACGTCAAGCGAGATCGCCAAGTACCCGACCGGGCCGATGATCGGCATACCCGGTGCGCCGGAAAGCCTTCCGGTCACGGCCAGCGTTGTCTCGACATGGGCGGTCTGCGACACCGCGCCCACCGGGGCACCCACCCGCGGCGGCGCAACGCCTCCGGTGGTGACATCGATCGCGGGTCCGCTTACGCCGCTGGGCAGGGCTCGTGCGATGGGCGCTACGCAGGCTGTGCTGGGAACCCATAAGGGCGCGAGCTACGTGATCTGGGGAGGACGACGATCCCGTGTCGACCCGGCCGACCGCTCGGTGACGTTCAATCTCGGTCTTGATCCCGGCGTGAGCTATCCGGTCGATATCTCCAACCTACTCTTCGACGCCATGCCGTCCACGGAACCTCTTGTCATGCCTGTGATTCCGGAATCCGGGACGTCCTCGCGGTGGCTGCCCGGTGTCAAGGTAGGCAGCGTGCTGGAATCCCGCGACGCCAGCGGAACAGTCAACGGCTTCTTCGTGCTGCTACCGGGCGGGGTACAGAAGATCTCCAACTTCGTTGCAGACCTGCTGCGCACCGGTGACTCACAGGGTTCGACCACGCCAACCCTCGTGGCGCCGGACAAGCTGATCCACATACCGGTCGTCGACGTGCTCGATGTCGATTACTATCCGTCGGAGAAACTGGAATTCGTTGATACAGTGGCTAATCCCGTGATATGCGTCGGATGGGAGAAGCAGCCCAGCGACCCACAGGCCAGGATCACCATCCTCTCCGGGCGGGGACTGCCCGTTCCGATCGGCATGGACTCACGCGTGGTCCAGCTGGTTCGTGACGACCGCGACCCCGAATCGGCCGAAGCGCAACAGACGTTGATGTTGCCGGGTGCAGCGAACTTCGTCGCCACCACAAGCGGCGTCGCGACGGCTGCGAGTCGCGAGAGTCTGTATTGGCTGTCGCCGCAGGGCGTTCGATACGGCATCCAGCCGGACCAGCGAACCCTGCAGGCACTCGGACTGGATCCCCGCGAAGCCGTTCAGGCGCCCTGGCCAATCGTGCGCACCTTCGCCCCCGGCCCGGCGATCAGTCGCGACGCGGCCCTGGTTGCACGTGACGCCGTGCCGGCTGGCGGTGTGGTGTCCCCCGTTCCCGACTCCAGCGAACCCGGGGGTTAGTCATGTCCAAACGAGGCTTCGTCCGCGGGAAGCGCACTCCCCCAACAAATGTGCCACCGGTGCGGGTCGCGGTAGCCGCGCCGTTGGCACTGCCGGAGCGCGAGCCACGCAACATTCTGCTGATGATCGCACTGCCCGCGCTGCTGGTCGGGATCGTCGGAACCCTGGTGGTGATGTACGCATCCGGGGTGCGGTCCTTGCAGTCGGGGTTCTTTCCGATGATCGGCCTTGTCGGGTTCGGCGCGTTGATGTTTGGCGGACGCTTCGGTCGGGGGCGTCGAATCAGTTGGGGTGAACAGGAAAAGCAGCGCCGTAGCTATCTACGGCAACTCGACGAGGACCGCGACGAAGTGCAGCGTGCCGCACACGAGCAACGCCGAACCCAGCGATTCGTGCATGCTGATCCGCAGCAACTCGACACCGTGATCGGCGGGCCGCGCATGTGGGAGCGACGTCCCACCGACCAAGACTTTCTCGACGTCCGGCTGGGTATCGGGGTGCAACAAGCGAGCGAGTCAGCGGTCACGTTGCAGTGGCCCGATGTTCCGATCGGTGAAGAGCTCGAGCCGGTAACAGGTGGTGCATTAAGGGATTTCATCCTCGAGCAGAGCAAGATCCGCGGCATCGGTAAAGTGCTGAGCCTGCGTTCCAAGCCAGGGTTCAGTTTTATTGCCGACGACCCTGGAGAACTGCACAGCCTGGCGCGTTCGGTGCTGTGCTCACTCGCGGTCTGTCACAGTCCGCGCGATCTCAAGCTCATGGTGGTGACGCGTCATCCCGAGCATTGGCAGTGGCTGGTCTGGCTGCCGCACAACCAGCATGACGAGATGTTCGATGCATGCGGCCTGCGCCGGCTGGTGTTTGCCACTCCCATGGAACTTGAAGAGGCGCTCGATGCCGAGCTGCACCGCAAGGGCCGTGGACCGTGGACGCCCCCGGTGACGGCTAGCCCGACGTCCATGCCGTCACCCATCGAATCGACGACAGCCCTGCCGGCCGGCCCACACTGGGTGATCGTGGATGACAACGTCGGTACGCCCGAACAATGGGAAGGTGTAACCGGACAGAAGGGCATGGCCGGTATCACGGTGATACGCCTCGCGAGCCGGATCGGTGCGGGCGTCGGGTTTTCCGACGACGGTCAGCGGTTTGCACTGCGCGACGGCAGGCTCAGTCACCGCAACAGGTTCTATGCCGCCGCGGACATGCTCGCCGACAGTACAGCCCACAGGTATGCGCGTGCGCTGGCGCGCTGGTCACCGATGAGCGCCGACGAGTTGTCCGACACCGACAGTCAGGGCGGCGAATTAATGCGGGCGCTGGGTATCAATGATCCGCGAGAACTCGACGTCGACAGATTGTGGGCCGAGAGCCGCGGTCGCGGTGACCCGCGGTGGGCGATGGTGCCCGTCGGCATCAAGCAGGGTGGCGAGCTGCAGCATGTAATACTGCGAGCCAAGGACTTTGGCGGCTACGGCTTCCACTCCGTAGTGATCGGCACGTCTGGTTCCGGTAAATCGGAGTACTTCCTGTCGTTGGTTAGCGGTATCGCGCTGACCCACTCACCGGAGTCGTTCATCGTGATCTTCGTCGACATGAAATTCGAGTCGGCAGCCCAGGATCTACAGGGATTTCCGCACGTCGCCGGGTCGTTGTCCAACCTGGGCAAGGACGATCGTCACCTGGCCGAGCGGATGCGCAAAGCCATTAATGGTGAGATCGCGCGCCGTTACCGGCTTTTCAAGGATGCCGGCGCGCGCGATGCCAACGAATACGAAGAGATGCGACTGGCTGGTCGAGATCTGGAGCCCGTCCCCATCCTGCTGGTGATCATCGACGAGTATCTCGAGCTCTTCATTCACCATCCGGAATGGATCGACCTGGTCATTCACATCGGACAGGAGGGCCGCGGCTGCAATGTCTTCTTCACCCTCGGCGGCCAACGCTTGGACCTGTCGTCGCTGAGTAAAGTCAAGAGCAACATCGCCTTCCGGGTGGCGCTGCGCGCGGAGACGGCCGAGGATTCTCGGGACGTGATCGGCAGCGATGCCGCGCTTCATCTTCCGTCCCAGGAGAATGGATACGGGTTACTCAAAGTAGGTCCACGTGACCTCGAGCAGTTCCGGTGCTTCTATGTGTCGGCGCCCTTCGTCGTGCCGAAGCCGGCGGTGGATTTGAACAAGACTGTGGCAATGAGCTTTTCGCAACCCCGTACCTACACCTGGGCGTACCAGCCGCTCAGTGAATCCGACAGTGCAGCACTGGCGGTGGCCGACGAGCCCGCGGAACCGGACGAGTTCCTCTTCCACTCCGACGGTTTCCGGAAGAAGAAACTCGTCGACGTCGTCCGCGAGTCGCTCGTTTCGTACCCGGCGCGCCCACCGCACCAGATCTGGTTGCCACCACTGGAAGTCAGCGAGCCGATCGACAGGCTGGTGGCCCGCTGGCGCGGCGGGCCGTGGGACGTCGCCTACGGGCAGAACCCTGGGCTGGTGCTTCCGCTGGGAATTGTGGACATCCCCGAGGAGCACGACCAGCGGGTGCACGCCATCAACGCCGAGATGGACAACATCATGGTGGTCGGCACCGCCCAGCGCGGTAAGTCCACCACGTTGATGACGTTGATGACCGCCGCGGCGTTGATGTATCGCCCCGAACGGGTGACGTTCTTCTGCATCGGAGCATCGCTGTTTCCCGTCGAAGGGCTACCGCATGTGGCATCGGTGGTCAGTCCGACTGACCGGGAAGGTGTTTCGCGGACCATCGCCTCGATCGAGGGATTGATTCTGGCCCGGGAGGCGTCGTTCAAGAAGTACCAGATTGACATTTCCGAGTTCCGCGAACGTCGGTTCGGCCCGGGCGCCGGAGCCGGGGTGGCCGAGACCGACCCCGAGGACAAGTTCGGCGATGTCTTCCTCGTCGTCGATAATTTCAGCGACCTTTACGACAAAGACGCCACGATGGGCGAGCGTGCCATCGCGATCGCCCGTCAGGGCTTGTCGTACGGCGTGCACATCATGACTACGGCGACAGCGTGGCTGGTGGGTCAGAAGCAGCAGCTGGTCAATGTTTCCAACGCACGCATCCAGTTGCGGCTGAGCAATCCGGACGAAACGCAGATGGGTGAGGGATTCGAGCGAAAGAAGGCTGCCCGCAACACATTGGACCGCCCGGGATTCGGGGTGACCCGGGAGGGGTTCGAGTTCCTCGTCGGGGTACCCGAGGTGGCGGACGTGGCCGGCCACCGGGTGGGGACGCGCCACATCGGTGCGCTCATCGCGGACCTGACCGGTGTTGGCAGGGTGGAGAGCTTGGCCCGGCTGCCCGGACGGATCGGGCTGGGCGAGGTCGCCGCGGCATTCGCGGGTAGCGCCGGAGATCGCGATCCGTTGAACATCCCGTTCGGGATCGGCGAATCAGCCCTGCAGCCGGTGGCGGTACCGACCCGCGTCGTGCCCAACATGTTGGTGGTCGGCCGTCAGTTGTGTGGCAAGACAACGACCTTGGCAGCGTTCGGACAGCTGATCGTCGCCCGATGCAGCCCCGAGCAGGCCCAGATCACCATCATCGATCCCAAGACTTCGCTGATCGGCAAGATCCAGGGGGACCATGTGCGGGCATACGCCTACACAGCCGACGACATCGACACGGTGATCGCTGAGCTGACGCAGCTGCTGCGGGATCGCCTGCCGCCGGCGGGGTTGAGTCAGCAGGAGCTGCTGAACCGAGGCAACTGGGACGGTCCGCACCATTTCATCTTGATTGACGACGAACAGGAACTGCGACCACACGGGGTCGTTAAGAATGCCGCGACGGCACCCTTGTGGGGGCTGATTGAGCGCAGTCGCGAAATTGGCCTGCACGTCATCGCATCTCGTCTACCCGGGAACTGGGCGGGCGTATCGGTCACGAACCCGTTCCTGCAGAAGATGACGGGCTCACGCGCGCCAACGTTGTTCATGGACAACGATCCGGCGGCGGTGAAGGTGTTCGGCCGGACCGGTGCCCAGCAACTCCCACCCGGGCGCGGCTTGCTCGTCACCACCGACGGTGTGATCGAAGGAGTGCTGGTAGGAGACCTGCAAAGGTGAACTGACAGGCGTGGGGGGCCACCCTAGACTCAGCGCAACTTGTCGCCGGATGGGGCGAGCCACGAGATCAACTGGGAGGCGGATATGAGCGGATTGTTCGGCATGGTGCCGGGTGCCGTTGACTTGTCGGCGGCTGCCGAGGCTGGCATCGGCGAGGAGATGGCCGCCACGACCGCGGCGGGCGCGGCAGCGCTGACTGGGGTGCTACCGATGGCGGCAGACGCTGACTCGATCGAGTTCGCGGCCGCGCTCAATGCCGCCGGAGCGGTCTACCTCGCGACTGCCGCCGAGCATGTCGGACAGCGGACCGCCTTTTCTGGTGCGCAAGGTCTGGCGTCTGGCGCCACCATCGCCGCCGAGGGTTTCAACGCGGGCGCGGTCGGGTTGTAGGACGAGCGGATGCCCGATCCCCGGTGGACCGGTCCACCCGAAGTCGTAGCCGCGATATTTGAGGCGGGCTCCCCCGTCTCGGTCGTCGCCAATAACGCAGTCTGGGTGACGGAGACCGCCAACGAGGAGCTTTCCGCGGGTCTTTCCACTGTGAACAACCTGGCCACAGCCGCGCAGTGGCAGGGCGTCGGTTCGGTCGCATCGACAGTGGCCGTGACAGGCCTCAACGCCGGATTGCAGACACTGGTGGGCTGGACCGCCGAGAAGATCAGCGTGACGCAGACCGCGGTCGAGGCGTTCATGATTGCGCGGTCCGCGGTCATCCCGTCGGTGATATCGCAGACCAACCGCGACGAGTGGACGGTGCTGAATGCCACCAACTTTTTCGGTCAGAACACCCCGGGGATCGTGGAGCGTGATTGCGAATACTTCGGCGAGCACTGGCCGCATAACTCCGGCGTGGGCTGGACCTATTCTGCTGCCCTAACCGCCCTGATCGCGGCGTTGGCGGTTCCTCCGCCCGTCGCACCGATGGGTGCCTCACCGGCCGCGCCGGCCGCGGCGGCAGAAGCGGTGGGCCAGGCGGCAGCACAGGCCGGCATGCACAACGCGGTGCAGGCTTCGACTCAAGCGGCCGGCCGGGCAGCATCCTCCTCGGCTTCCCCGGCCGAAGCGACCGGCCAGCTCAGCTCGCTCATGCAGGAACCGATGCAGATGGTGTCGGGTGTCACCGCACCGTTGAAGGAGATGCTCCAGGCGCCGATGCAGGCGATGCAGGGCGTCACCAGCCTGCCGCAAAGCATGATGCAGGCGTTTGGGGGGATGTTTTCGTCGACCGGTGCGCCCAATGTTGCGGCAGCGGCCTCCGGCGGCGGCCCCGTACCCGCGCTGGCCGGTGGAACAGTATCGCCAGGTGGCGCCGGCGGGGCCGGGTTTCCCGGTGCTGGGCTGACCAGCTACACCCGTCCTACCAGCAGCTTCGAGGCGCCGGCCGGTGGTCGGCCGACCAGCCTGCGCGCCGGCGTGCTCAACGCCGCGGAAGTGCGCGGCCCGATGGCGTCAACCGGCGGTGCCCCGCTTCCCATGACGCCGGCGGGGATGTTGGCGCGTGGGAGCGACGCCGAGGGGCAGGACGTGGCGCGCGTACGCGTCGTCGTCGACGGCGGCCAGCCTTAGTCGAGCGTGAAGTTGGCTTCACGTTCGGACACCTGAGCGTGAAACTAGTTCCACGTTGGGCGTGTGGGGCCCACGCTCATCGCCCGGGGCAGCGCTCAATGACCCCGGCTCTCTTCGCGCCCACGCTCATCGCCCGGGGCAGCGCTCAATGACCCCGGCTCTCTTCGCGCCCACGCTCATCGCCCGGGGCAG
>JAVROG010000244.1:0-14168 GCA_032162865.1 Mycobacterium sp.
ATGTCCTCGCCGGTCAGCACCTGCGCCAGTACGTCGAGCGCCTCGTCGAGGAGGGCGCCGCGGGTGTCGAAATCGATACCGAGGGACCGGAATTCCGGCTTGAGATAACCGGCCGCGGTGCCCAGAATCAGTCGCCCGCCCGACAAGACCTGCAAGCTCTGGATCGCCTTGGCGCCCAGGAATGGATTGCGGTAAGCGGCGATGTAGACGTTGGTCAGCAGCCTGATCTCCGATGTCGCGGCCGCCGCGAAAGAAAGGGCGACAAAAGGATCGAGCGCGTGATGGCCCCCGTGGTCGAGCCACTTGGCGTCGGGTGCGGGGTGATCCGTGAGGTGCACGGCGGCGAATCCAGCCGCTTGCGCTTCCTGCGCGATATCGGAAATCGCTGCGGCGCTGACGAATTCCGCTTCAGCTTGCACCCGTTGGGTCGGGAGTTCTAGGAAATACGAGACGGTCACGATCGTCCTTTCAGGTGGTGATCAGGTCGGCGAGGCGCAGGGCGTGCGTGTCGGGGCTGCCGAACATCAACTGGGAAGCCTTGGCCCGCCGGACATACAGATGTGCGTCGTGCTCCCAGGTGAAACCGATGCCGCCGTGAATGCGCATGTTGTCCAGCGCTGCATGCAGGAAGGCCTCCGAGCTCGCCATTTTGGCCACTGAGGCGGCAATCGAGAGTTCGCCGCGGTCGGCGGCATCTCCATTTGGAGTAGTTGAAGCAGTTGAAGCGGCGTGCGCCGCTGCCGACCTGGCGCCTTCGACAAGGACCAGCATGTCCGCGCAGCGGTGCTTGACGGCCTGAAAGCTGCCGATGGGCCGGCCGAATTGGATCCGGCTCTTTGCATACTCGACTGCCATGTTCAGGCACCGTTGCGCGCCGCCGACTTGTTCGGCGGCCAGCGCGACGAGAGCAATGTCCGACGTTCGGGCCAACCCGTTGGCTGCGGCGCCTTCAGCTCCGATGAGCGTGGCCGGCGCCTCGTCGAACAGCACGCGGGCAATCTTGCGAGTGCGATCCAGGGTGGCCAGCGGTTCGCGGTTCAACCCTCCGGCGGTTGCGCGCACGGCGAACAGTGAGATACGCGCGTCAGTTCGGGCGGCCACCAGAATCACGTCGGCGGTGTGACCGTCGAGCACCATAGGCGCCTCACCGGTGATGCGAAAGCCGTCGTGGGAGGGTCGCGCGATGAGCGTGACCGACCCGGGATCCCATTGCTCGAGCCCACCATTGAGGATCAGCGTCGCGGTGGTCGAGCCGTCGATGAACCCGGGCAGGAATTCGGCCATCGCACTTCGGTCTTCGCTGGTCAGCAAGGCCGTGGTGGCCAGCGCGACGGTAGCGAAGAACGGTGAGCACAGCAGCGCGGCGCCCATCTCGTCGAATACGACGGCCAGCTCGGGCAGGCCCGCGCCGGCACCGCCGTACTCTTCGGGCACGGCGATACCGGGGAGCCCCATATCGCCCGCCAATTGTCGCCATACCTGGGCGTCGTAGCCGGTGTCGGAATCCATCGCGGTGCGTACCGATGAGCTCGGGGAGCGCGTCTGGAGGAACCCGCGCACCGCGGCGCGCAGGTCATCGACGGCGCTGTGGTCAGCCGGCGCCACGACGTGCTTCCAGCGGGTACGGGGGCGCCCCGACGGTGTGGTTGAACTGGCCGCTGGTCATTGGTTCCTTATGTGTCGCGGCCGCGTCGCTCGACCCGGGATAGGCATTCCCGGATCAGGATAGTATCTTTTCTGAAATAGGAGAATAACCATTCTCGCAGGAGGGCAGCCCAGTGACGACGAGGCTTGACTACGGAATCTTCGACTGCGACACCCACTGTTACGAGACCCGCGACGCGTTTACCCGGCACCTGCCCAAGGAGTTTCACGACCGGGCGATCACCACCGTCCGCGGAGCCGACGGGGTCGAGGTCATTCTCGCGGGCCACCGCGTCGCGACCTTCAACAGCGAAGGCGGGCTGGGCCTGGATCTGGCGTACCGGCCCGGTTCGCTGAAGGAGATGCTGCGGCAGATGGGTTCGGGCAACCCGGAGGAGTCCTACGAGCCGCAGCCCATGCAGCCGGAGTTCATCGAGCGGGGAGCGCGACTCGACGTAATGGCCAAGCAGAATGTCGAGCGGATGGTCATCTATCCCAGCGGTATGGCGCTGGCCGCCGAACACTACGTCGACGACACACCGGCTTTGTATGCCAACCTTCGCTCGTTCAACAGCTGGTTTGATGAAGAGTGGGGTTTCAATTACGACAACAAGATCTTCGCTACAGCGCTGATGTCGTTGCGCGACTTGGATTCTGCGGTTGCCGAGACCGAGGCCCTCATCGCGTCGGGAGCAAAGTTCGTGATGCTGCCGACCGGGCCGGCCTATGGCCGATCGCCCGGAGATCCGTATTTCGACCCGATCTATGCACGGCTGCAGGAGGCCGGCTGCATCCTGGTGTTCCACATCATGCCGTTCTGGTACTTCAACGCGATCTCGCCCGCGTGGGGGCAGGAGCCCGACCCCGCCTCGTGGCACATGTCGGCGTGGCAGTGGATGAACATCTACGGCCAGCGTCCCATCGAGGAGACGCTGTCCGCGCTGATCTTCGACAACCTCTTCGGGCGGTTCCCGGGCCTGAATGTTCTGGTCGCGGAGCACGGTGCGGAGTGGGTGCCCTTCTTCGTCCGGCACATGGACAAGAGTCGCGGTATGGGCCGTAACGGTCCGTGGATCGGCGGAAAGCTGACCGAGCGGCCGTCGCTGATCTTCAAGCGGCACGTCCGGGTGGTGCCCTATCCCGAAGACGACATCCCGGCGATCGTCAACAGCCTCGGATACGACGACTGCCTGGTGATGGGTTCGGACTTCCCGCACGCCGAGGGACTTGCCGAACCGGCCGATTTCATCAAGCTCCTCGATCCGCTCGACGACGCGGCAAAGCGGCGGATCATGCGGGACAACGCCGATCAGATGCTGCAGGGTTAGCTTGATCGCCGGTTGGGCCGAGCGTGCGCCTGGCTTCACGTTCGACTTCGAGCGTGCGGGTAGCCGCGCGCTCGAGGCGGTGGGCGATGCCGCCTAGCCCGGAATCCGACGTCAGCGGCGACGATCTCGACCTCGAAATGCTGCGTGCCTCGGCTCGAGATTTCCTTTCCGAAGGGCGCCAGCGGAACTCGATCAGCGACCTCGCCGCGATGGACTGGCTCGCTCTGCTGGTCGCGGAGGAGCACGCGGGCGTCGGTTGGCGGCCCGTCGAAGCGTGCGTTATCGCCGAGGAACTAGGCCGGGCAGGTGACCCGTCACCGTGGTCGGGATCCGCGGTGGCCGCGGCCGCGCTGTCCGACGCCCCCGGTGAAACCCGCGAACGTTGGCTGCCCGAAGTGATGTCGGGCGTCACGATCGTCGGTTTCGCGCCCGCCGCCGATGTCGTTCGTATTGTGCACGGCGACAGAGTATCCGCCGTCATCACCGTCGGCGACAACGGCGTTCGCCTGACAGAGCTTGGCGTCGCGCAGCGTCGTTGGCGGGATGCCGAGTCGTTGGACGCCGCACGCGCGGTGTGTTGTATCGACCTCTCATCTGCGCCGGGTGTGTCGATTGGGTCGCCCGCACAGGCTGACCGACTACACACGGTTGCCAGGCTTTTGGTGAGCGCCGACGCTCTGGGCGCGTTGTCCAGTACGCTGGCCCGGCTCACGGCGTATCTAAAAGGACGGATCGCATTCGGCGTGCCGATCGCCAGTTTCCAAGCGGTACAACACCGTTTGGTCGAGCTGCTGATGTTTGAAGTCAAGGCGCGCGCAATCGTCACCAAAGCCGCTCGCACGCTGGCGGTTGCCGATTTCGCCGACGAAGTCGCCCGCCGGAATGCGGTCGCCCAGTCGGCGGTGGCGCACGCTTTCGTCAGCGCCAAGGCGACCGCGGCCGTCGACGAGTGCATACAACTGTCCGGTGGTATCGGGTTCACCTGGGAGTACCCCCTGCACTTCGAATTACGCAGAGCTGCAACGGATGCCACGCTTATCGGGACCGCGCGTTCCAGCCGGACGCTGTTTGCGGAGGTGTCGGCCTGGTGACGTCGAAGTGGACACGTCCCACCGATGCCGCACTCAAGGCTTTTCGGGACAACGTGCGGAAGTTCATCGCCGAGAATGCGCCGCCGATCGAGGCCCGTGAGGGACATCGGGCGCCGGTCGACGCGACGCAGGAGGCGTTGCTGCGCACATGGTTCGCCGCCCTTTTCGCGGCCGGCTTCGTCGGGGCCGACTGGCCCGTCGAGCACGGCGGGCGGGCCGACTATCATCCGCTGCACGACCGGATCGTCAGCGAGGAGATCCTGCGGGCGCGCGCGCCGCGACCGGTCGACCAGGTCAACCTTGCCGCCCATGTGCTGCTGCACTTCGGCAGCGAAGCCCAGCGGAACGCCTACCTGCCGTCAATTCGGCGCAGCGAGCACGTGTGGTGCCAGCTGCTCAGTGAGCCAGACGCCGGTAGTGATATCGCGGCCGTTCGCAGCCGTGCGGTGGCACAGGAAGAGGGGTCGTGGCGGCTCGACGGCCAGAAGACATGGATTACCGACGGCCATTGGGCCGACATGGGTTTGGCGCTGATCCGCACCGACCCGTCCTCGGTGCGACATCGTGGCCTTTCGGTGTTTGTGGTGCCGCTGACTGCGCCCGGAGTCGAGGTGCGTCCGATTCGCACCATCGGCGACGCCATTGAAGTCAACGAGGTCTTTCTGACCGATGTGCGGCTGCCGGCCGACTGCGTCATCGGCGAAGCCGGTCAGGGCTGGTCGATCATCATGGCCGGACTCGACTTCGAACGCTTCGGAATCGGTGGCAACGTCATCCTGCTCGAGCTGTTGATCGACGATCTGGTGCTGCTGGCCCGCCATCTGCGGATCGACGGTAAGCCGGCGTTGGAGCTCGAGGACATCCGCCAGCGGGTAGCCGAACTCGCGGTGGAGGTCGAGGTGGCCAAGGCATTCATCGACGACTACGTGGAGCGGCTGGTCAGCGGTGATGAGCAGCTGGGCGACGCTTCGATCGCTAAGCTGAGCTTCGCCGAGACCTACCACCTAGTCTCGGCGTATGGAGCGGAGTTGGCCGCGACGGCCCCCCTAGACGGGCCACCCGATTCGCCGGCCCACCGCGCCAAGCAGCGGTTGCGTGATTGCTGGCTGTGGTCGCGGGCTTACACGATCTCTGGGGGCAGCTCGGAGATGATGCGCAACATTCTCGCCAAGCGCCGACTTATGCTGCCTACGTGAGCATCCAGCATTCTGACACTTACTGGGGTCTCGTCGACGCGGCCGCGTCAGAGCATCCGGACCGTGCCGTGCTCTCCGACGACTTTGGTCGCAGCCTCACGACGGCCCAACTACGCGAGGCGGCACAGTCCACCGCCGCGGCGTTGGCCGAACGGGGGGTCGCAGCGGGGACGGTGGTGTCGTGGCAACTGCCCACGACGCTGGAAACAATGGTGGTGATGCTCGCGCTGGCCAGGCTGGGCGCGGTACAGAATCCGATCCTGCCGATTTGGCGCGAGAGCGAGGTCGGATTCGTCACCGCGCAACTGGACACCGAAGTGATAATCGTGCCGGGAGTGTGGCGCGGATACGACCACGTCGCCCTGGCGGAGTCGTTGGCCGAACAGCGGGACATGACGACGATCGTCGTCGACCACGAGGCGGCACCCGCTGCCGGCACGCTGCGGCTGCCGGTCGGCGATGTTCGCGGTATGCCCGCCGCGCCGGTGTCGGCCACGGTGGCTCGCTGGATCTACTACTCCTCTGGCACCACCGCAGCACCGAAGGGCGTCCGACACACCGACCGATCGGTAATCGCCGGCTCGGCCGGCGTAGTTGGGATGGTGGCTGCAACAAGCAAAGACGTGAACCCTATCCCGTTTCCCGTGTCGCACATCGGCGGCGCGGCGATGCTGGCGGCCAGCCTGCTGACCGGCATGCAGTTGGTGCTGTTCGACGCGTTCGACGCCGCGACGACTCCGTTCGCGATCGCCGCGCACCGGCCCACGCTGCTTGGCACCGCGACACCGTTCTTCGTCGCCTTCATGGCCGCTCAACGCCAGCACGGCAGCGAGCCCCTATTCCCCGACCTGCGGGCCTGCGTGGCCGGTGGAGCACCGATCACCGCCGAACTCGGACGGCAAGTGCGCGAGACACTTTCGGTTCCTGGCGTGGCGAATGCGTGGGGACTCACCGAGTTTCCCGTCGTGACCTCGCCGGCATTCGACGCCGAACCGGCGGTGCTGGATCATACGGTCGGCCCACCGGTGCCCGGCGTGCAAGTTCGCGTGGTGGAGGGGGAGCTGAGACTCAAAGGCCCGCAGTGCTTTCTGGGTTATGTCGACGCATCGTTGGACGCCGACGCGTTCGACGAAGACGGCTGGTTTCGCAGCGGCGATCAGGGCCGCATCGACGCCGACGGAAACGTGGTGATCACCGGCCGGATCAAGGATGCGATCATCCGCAACGCCGAGAACATCTCGGCGGCCGAGATCGAGGGGATGCTAGTCACTCACCCGGGGGTCGCGGACGTCGCCGTTATTGGGATCCCGGACCCGCGGACCGGGGAGCGGGTATGCGCGGTGGTGGTCGCCGCACCCGGCGCCGACGTGGTGCTGTCAACGTTGGCGCAGCACTGTGCGGCGCACGGACTGAGCCGTCACAAGGCCCCCGAACGCCTGGAGTTGGTAAAAGAGTTGCCGCGCAACCTGACCGGCAAGGTGCTCAAGGCCGAACTACGCTCACGCTTCGGCTAACGCGGCAAGTTGACGCTTGACGACTTTACCGACCTCGTTGCGGGGCAGTTGATCTACGAACACGATGCGCGCCGGCACCCGGTACGGTGTCAGCCGCTCTCGGCACCACGACAACAGGCCGGCCTCGGTGACGGATTCTCCGGCGCGTACTACGAAGGCCCAGGGTACCTCACCCAGACGGTCGTCGGACACTCCAACGACCGCCGCTTCACGAACTCCGTCGGCGGCTACCAGCACATCCTCGACGGTGCCCGGAAAGACCTTCAGCCCACCGCGGTTGATCATGTCGGACACGCGTCCGTCGAGCCAGAGGAAGCCGTCGTCGTCGAACCAGCCGAGATCCCCGGTGTGGAACCAGCCGTCATCGGTGAGCCGGTCGTGAAATGCCGCGTCGATCCGGCGCGCTGCGGTCGTCGGGGTGCGCACCAACACCTCGTCGCCGCTGATCTTCACGTCGATGCCCGGCAGGGGTCTACCGACCGAACCAAGCTTGACTTCGCCGTATTCACGGGCATCGGCGGCCGACCAGCCGACGACCTCGCCGCCGAGCTCGGTCTGGCCGTAGGAGTTGAGCACGATGACGCCGAACTTTTCCTTGAATTGTCGGCCGTGCACCGGTGACAGGGGAGCGGTGATAGATCGCACGATCCGCAGCGGAGACAGGTCGGTCACCGCATCGTCGTGCAGGATCATTGTCAGCGCGGCCGGCGGCAGCACGGTGGAGCGCAGCTGATGTCTGCGGACCAGGTCGGCGAAGTCGGCAGCCGCGAACCGCTCCATCAGCACGACGCCAGAGCCGGCACGAAAAGCGAACAGCACCTGATAAATTCCCGCCCACAAGGACAGCGAGAGTGGCACCAGGTTCGGCATGGGCGTTCGCGATTCATTCGGTTTGGAAGACTTTGCGCCACGCAACTTTTCCAGCAACCGGTCGATGAGATCGACGACATTGGTGTGCAGCAGCGGAACAGGTTTGGGCGCTCCGGTGGTACCGGAGGTGAACTGCAGCAACGCAACATCGTTGTCGTAGCTTCGCCGATCGGTGGCCGGCTTATCCGACGGATGCGCCGCCCACCTCAAGCCGGTGCCGGTGACGACGGGTAACTCATCGGACGCGAAGCGGTGGGCCAGTTCCGGGGTGGTGATCACCGCGGCAGGACAGAGGATTTCGAGCTGGGTGGCAAGTTCGGCGTCCGCGGCACGCGGGTTGAGCGGCGTATACACACCCCCGGCGCACCAGGTGCCGAACAGCGCTGCCACGGTGGTGGCATCGTTGGGCAGCATCGCGGCGACGACGTTTCCCCGCGTGACGCCGAGGTCGGCGAGCGTTGCGCCGAGTGCAGTGGACGCCTCGGTGAGTTGCTCCCGGGACACGGTGGAGTCGGGCATGTGCACGGCGACATCGGGCAACCCGTCCAGCAGGTCGACCAAAGTCATGAATCCGGCTCCAACGGAAGCCAATTGGCGTCACGTTTGGCTGCGAACGCCGCGGGCCCCTCGTTCTGATCGGGGTGTCCCCAGATCGAGGTCAGGTGCGACGCCCCGGCACGGCAGGCGTCGGTCAACCCGTGCTCCAGCGCTCCCCAGAGCGCACGCTTGGTGGCCCGCATCGCGGCGGGTGAATTGCGGGCGATCTTCTCCGCCAGCTCCTGGGCGACGTCTCTTAGGGCCTCAGGTGGATCCACCACTTGGCTGATCATGCCCAGCTCATATGCGCGCGCAGCGGTGAGACGTTCGTGGCTGCCGACCAGCGCCATGCGTAGCACCGCCTCGGCGGGCATTTTCCGAATCAGCGCAATCGTTTCCAGCGCGCTGACCTGTCCGATCGAGACGTGTGGGTCCACGAAGGTCGCATCGGAGGCCGCGATCACCACGTCGGCATCCGCGACCCAGTGCAGCCCACCACCGGCGCACACGCCGTTCACGGCAGTGATCACCGGCTTGCCGACGTTCATGTGCCATCCGGTCAGCCGTAAATCGAGGGTGCGCATCGTTTCCTGGAACTGCAGAACCGCCTCGCCGTCCAGTTCCTCGACGTCCGCACCGGTCTGGAAGGCCCGGCCATTGCCGGTATGCACGATCACCCGCACGTCAGGGTCGCGGTCGAGTTCGGTCCATGCCCTGGGGAATTCCTCGCGCATGACCGCGTCGTAGGCGTTGAGCCGCTCCGGACGGTTGTTGATGATCCACCCGACCGGTCCACGGCGCTCGACGATCAGTCGCTGGTACGGGAGTTCCTGCGCTGCGGTCATCGAGCTGGCACCTGCCAGCGCGCGGGCCGCTTCTCGCGCCAGGCTTGGACGCCCTCGGCATGATCGGGATGATTACGCAGCCGCCAGATCTCATCGCGGGCGTCGTTGCGTGCCTGCGTCAGTCCTACCTCGAGCGCATGCCAGAGCGCCTGTTTCGTGGCGCGCATCGCGGTGGGGGAGTTGGCGGCCACCGCGGACGCCAAGGTTGTCGCCGCGGCCCGCAGTTGGTCACCGGGGACGACGTCGGACACGATGCCAAGCTGATAGGCGCGCGCGGCCGTGACCCGTTCTACGATGCCGCTCAACGCCATCCGGGTGATCGCCTCCATCGGTGACTTGCGCAGCAAGGTGATCGCCTCATAGGCGACAGCTTGACCCACCGAGACGTGCGGATCGACGAAGGTCGCTTTCTCAGCGGCGATCACGATGTCGGCGTCAGCCACCAGGTGCAGTCCACCACCCGCGCAGACGCCGTTGACCGCGGCGATGACCGGCTTCCACACCCCACAGTGCCATGCCGAGATCTTCAGCTCGGCGTCGCGAGTACGCCGTGAGTGGCGCCGCATCGCGTCTGGATCGCGAGCGACCTGCACGACATCCATCCCGGTGCAAAACGCTTTGCCGACAGCGGTGTTCACGATCACCCGCACGTCGGGATCGGCGTCGAGCTCGGCCCAGGCGATCTCCAGTTCGTCGAGCATGCGGGCGTCGAAGGCGTTACCCGCGTCGGGGCGGTTGAGAATCAGCCAGCCGATGCCGCCGCTCTTTTCGACGATGAGTCTTTGATACTCCGTCACGATCGTGGAATATCCTTCCACGGCTTGCCCTTCCACGGGTCGGGCTCCTTCGGCAGGCCCAATACCCGTTCAGCAAGTATGTTCTTGTTGATGTCGGTGGTGCCTCCCTCGGTGCCGTTGGCAAGGCTGCGCATCATGCCGTGCACCTCGCGTGGCAGTGCATCGCGGTCGTCGGTCGCCTGCCATGCCAGACCTGAAGTGCCCAGCAGGTCGACCATCAGATCCTGGATCTGCTGGTTGAGGGTCGCTTGGTGCACTTTGCCGATGGACGATGCGGCGCCCGGAGACTGACCCGCCGAAAGGGCTTCGCGCACGCGGGCATTGGTCCAGCCACGGATCTGTTCCTGCGCCCACAGTCGCATCACCTGGTTGCGGACGACGGGATCGGCCCACCGGCCGTGCGCCTTCGCGACCTCGATGAGGCGCTCGGCGCTCGAGCCACCGAGTCGGCCCATTCCCCCGGAGCCCGATCCCGACACCATCTGACGCTCACTCGACAGCGTCGATGCGCTCACCCGCCACCCGTTGTTGACTTCACCGACCCGGTGCGCGTCGGGGATACGCGCGCCGTCGAGGAACACCTCGTTGAACTCGGCTTCCCCGGTGATCTGTCGTAGCGGGCGCACCTCGACACCGTCCTGGCGCATATCCAGCAGGAAGTAGCTGATGCCGGCATGCTTGGGCTGGCTCGGGTCGGTCCGGGCCAGCAGGACCGCGAAATCGGCGACGTCGGCCCATGTGGTCCAAACCTTCTGGCCGGATACCACCCAATCGTCTCCGTCGCGCACCGCCTTTGTCGCGAGCGACGCCAGGTCGGATCCCGCGCCGGGTTCGCTGAACAGCTGGCACCACACCTCTTCGTTGCGCACGATCGGCGGTAGGAACCGCCGGCGCTGTTCTTCGGTGCCGTGGCTGAAGAGGGCGGCGGCGGCGTTGTTGAGGCCCAACGGATTCAGCCGTGTCAGCCGTAGCGGCAGCAGCACCTTGTCGATCGCACGGGCCACCTGGTTGCCGATCCCGAGTCCGCCGTGCTCGGGCAGCCAGGTCGGTGCCACCAACCCGGATGCTGCGAACGTCGGATACCACTGGCGGTAGTCATGCGGGCTGCGCACGGCCCGAAGCGCGGCGCTGCCGCCGGCAGCTGCGGCACGCCATTTTTCGGGCACTGCGGCGTCCACCCAGTCTTCGACCGCGGCGACTGCGTCGTCGACGGAGGTAGCTGCGGTGATGGGGAGGGGCATCATCGGCCCGTGAACCGTGGGTCGCGTTTGTCCTTGAATGCGGCCAGGCCTTCCTTGAAATCTTCACTGCGGCTGGACAGTTCCAGTGCCATCGCCTCGTTCTGCAGATGACGATCGATGTCCAGGCCGTTGCCGCTCTGCAGCAGCCACTTCGTCAGGCCCAGCGCCACAGTCGGGGACGCCGCCAATTGGTCCACCAAGGCAGCTGCGGCAGTATCCAATTCCTCTTCGCGGTGGGCGCCGTGGATGATGCCCCATTCCGCGGCGGTGGCACCCGAAATCTCGGTGCCGAGCATGAGCAGTTGGCGAGTGCGCACCAGCCCGATCAGGCGGGGCAGCAACCACGCGGCTCCGCTGTCGGGGGTGAAACCGCGAGCCATGAAGGGTTCCCAGAATCGAGCGTCAGCCGCGGCGACGCAGAAATCCGAGGCGAGTGCGATATGAAAGCCCAGCCCTGCGGTCCACCCTCGGGCGACTGACACGATGGGCACCTGGGTCTCGGTCAGCACCGGAATCAGCCGGTTTGCCTTGTTCGGCAGCCGGCGCTGGGTGCTGCCCACCCGTGGCTTGCGTTCTGATTTGGCGTTATTGGCGATCAGGTCGGAACCCGCGCAGAAGTCCGGCCCCTCGGCGGCGATGCGGATGACCCGGACCCGTTCGTCGGTTCCCGATGCGGCGATGTGGTCGATCAATGCGTCGAGCATGACGTCGTTGACGGCATTTCGGCGGTCGGCGCGATCGAAGGTAAGTGCGAGCACTGAACCGTCGAGTTCGGCGCGCAGACCAGGGACGCTGGAATAAGTCATCGGCGCTACCGCTCCGCGAAGTCCGCGGCGACGGCGTCGATGAGTTCGGACAAGTCAGTGGCGCCGCCGGGAGGTTCGGGTAGCCGCACCGGGCCGTGCTGCTGACTCGGCAGCAGGATCGTGGCGTGTCCTGGTGCGGTCACCTCAGCACGGTGGTTGGTGGCTGCGATCTCCAAGTCGACCGCGGGACGGTTGTTGTCGGCAAAGTATTTCCGGGCCACCTTGCCGTGCAACGTATGTAGGTCTCCGACGTAATTGAACAACCGGAACTCGCAGTCGAGTTTCCAGAGCCAACCGTCGTCGCCCATCCAGTCCGTGCACAAGTGGATCAACCACGTTTCGCGCATTCGGCCGTAGTCGAACGTGGTGGGATTGCCGGCATTTCGCGCTGCGGACGGATCCCAGTGCACGCGCTGCTGCACATCGGGAATACCCTGCTCGTTGCTGGTGTAGAAACGCGGAATCCGTTGGCGATTGCGCCATGCCAGGCGCAGCGGTCGCACACCGTACATTCCCATCCCCATACCGACATGCCAACACACCATGTCGGTGACCGTGAGCGGACCCTTAGTCAGCGGACCAACGCTGTCACCCACCTCAACGTCCTCCCACCAACGCGGTTCGGCCCCGCGCGGCCGCTCGGCGGCATAGCGAGCGTCGATGTCGGCGAGTTCTTGCTCGGTCCACGTCTTGAGGTCGATGGCGTCGTACTTCTTGCGGCCCCGCGCTTTGCTGCGTTCGGTGCGAATCATGTTGCGGTACTGAGCGGCAAGAATCGCGCCTTCTTCGTCGCGGAAAACCTGAGCCGACCACTCGTGGATCGCGCGCCCGGCGAAGTCGCTGCTCTTATCCAGGGCGGCTACCAGTGCGTTGCGTCGGAACACCCGGCGGTTGGCGCGCAGCGGCGCCCACCATTCCCGGGACGACGATGCGTAGAACGCATGAACCCCGCGCAGCGGATCGCCCTTAGTGATGGCGCGGTCTTCGTCGGACAGCGTGGTCACCTCGTCCTCGCCGACCAACGTGTCGCCACCGACGAGGGCGGGTGGTGCGATGGATCCTTCCCACCGACTCTTGGTCGCATACTCTGGATCGGACCAGAGCGGGTTGGCGTCACCGTAACTTTCGGCCACTTGACGGAATGCGTCCTCATTGGGGCGGAAGTAGTGCGGAGGCTGTGTGTGCGGGACCGCGATACCGATGGTGGCACGCAATCTGGCCAGGCCGTCATCGGTGATGTGACCCGATTCAGCCACCGAAACGCCCTCCTGGATTGCTGCTGCCGGAGCTAGTGGAAATAAGATACCCGAAAAACGGAAATGCTCGTTAACGCAGGGGTGTGAGATGGTCGAAGATCGGCCCGGAATCGTGGAATCGATGGAGAGCGGCGGGGTCTTGCGGATCACCATCGACAGGCCCGAGGTGGGAAACTCGTTGTCTCCGTTGGCCCGTGACACACTTGCCGCCGTGTTGGAGCGCGCCCACAGCGCTCCGGAGATCCGGGCCGTGCTGCTGGGTGCGACGGGAGCCAGGCATTTCTGCGCCGGCGCCGGCTTGGGCTCTTCGGCATCAAACGCGCAGCCCGCGCAGCGCAAACCCGGAGATATCGCGAGAATGCTGCAACAGGGTTGGCAGCGCCTCGTTGCAGCCATCCTCGACTGCGACAAGCCCGTCGTTGCCGCCGTCAATGGAACCGCCGCCGGTGCCGGCGCCAGCCTGGTGTTGGCCGCTGATTTGGTGGTGATGTCCGACGATGCGAGACTGGTCGAGCCGTTCGTCCACCGCGGCATACTGCCTGATTCTGGCGCCATCCACCTGCTGACCCGGATCGTCGGGTTGCGCAAGGCCAGTGAGATATTGATGCTGGGTGATCCGCTCGATGCCGCGGATTGCCACAGCCTGGGACTGGTCAACCGAGTGGTCGCGCCGGATGCCTTGGGGGACACAGCGCTCGAGCTGGCCAAGCGCCTCGCCGCTGGGCCCACTGTGATGCTTTCGCTTACCAAGAGGCTGCTTTCGGTGTCCTCGGAATCAAGCCGCGACCGTGCCTTCGAGCAGGAAGCGTGGGCCCAGGAGGTGGTGTCGGGAACCGAAGACCTCCAGGAGGGTCTGCGGGCGTTTGCCGAGCGGCGCGATGCTGAGTTCAAGGGCTTTTAGGAGGGGGGCCGGGCTCAGCTGGAAGGACCGCCGCGGATGATGAAGGTGGCCGGGTTGTCGATGTCGTCCATCGCTGCGGCCACTGATTCCGCGGTCAGCAAAGGGTCTTCAATCCCCGTGGTGACGCCGATGAACACCCGCG
>JAVROG010000245.1:0-10671 GCA_032162865.1 Mycobacterium sp.
CGGAAGCCAGCGCATCTTCGTAATCAACTGCGCCGTCGAGTAATTCGTTGCCCGAGCCATCGGCGATTTGAATGAGAACGCGCAGTTGAGGCAGGTCGGGCAGGATTTCGGCCACCCGGGGCGCGAAAGTGGCGTGGTAGACCAGCGCGGTGGCGCCGGCGTCGGCCAACAAATATTGCAGCTCGTTCTTGACGTAGCGAAAGTTGACGTTGAACGGCGCCACGCGTGCGGCGAACGCGCCGAGCAGGGATTCGACGAATTCGTTGCCGTTGTAGGCGTAAATGCCGAGCAGATCCTGCCCCGCCTCATGGCCGGCAAGCTCGGGGCGCTCAGTGTGGCACCCCAACCCGCGCGAATGCAGGTAGTTGGCCAGGCGGTTAGACCGCTCGAGAATTTGCGCGTAGCTGAAGCGCCGTTCGCCCTGAATGACCAGGTCGCGGTCTCCTATCGCGTTCGCGACGGCCGTGGTGACCGCCGGAATAGTGAATTGCGTTGTGGTGTCGGGCATTATCTCTCTCACGGGTCTCTCCCTCACGGCTGGTGGGGTAGCAGTCGGACCATCAAGCCGTTGGCTTCGGTGAGCACCGTGCCGTCGGTCGCCGTCATGGTAGCGGCAATGAAAACCTTCCTGCCGTCGAGTTCGCTGATGCGGCCCTGGGCAATCAAGGGCTCGTCGATCGGGGTGATCTTGCGGTAGTCGACATGCAGGTAGGCGGTGCGGGTCGGGCGGATGTCTGCGGAGGTGACCACCATGCCGAACAGCCAGTCGTACAGCAGCGGGATCATGCCGCCGTGCACCGCGTGGTTGCCGCCGACGTGGGCTTGAGTGAAGTGCCCTCCCATGATGACGCCGTCCGGCCCGGCTTCGGTCACGGTCCATGGTGGCAGCAGTGGATGGCCCAGGCCGGGCAGGCGTAGGACGCGGCCCGCCACCGCATCGATTTCCGGAACCTGGTGGCCGTCCAGAAATGCGCAAGCCTTTTCGACATGCTCGGCGGCGGCGGTCCACAGCGCATTGTCCGGGCGGGTCGAGACGGTTAAATCCTGCAGTTGGCGCAACGCGGCCACGAACCGGTCCAGTTCCGCGGGCGCGTCTTCAACCGGCCTGACGTCGGGGAATCCGCCCCGGGTTTCGCTAGCTGCGTCGGTCATGGTGTCCCTTCAAGCCGGTTTCCCTTCAAGCCGGTGTCCCTTCGTAGAACTGGGTGGCCCACTTCCGCAGCGCCATATAGCCTTTCGCGTCGACCTTGGACAATGCCGGGCGCTCAACGTACTTCTGATAGCGCCAGATCTCCAGATCGTCGAAAACGGTTGACAGAAACTGCTTTTCGATCAGTTCGCGCAGCTTGCCGTCGGGGACTGCGGCGGTGTCACCCGGTGTTCGTGGCCACCATATCGAGTAGAACAAATCCGAGCATTCATCATCGACCGGTGTGCAGGTGAAGATCAGCCGGTGATTCTGCGCACCTTCGAAAACGCTGATCGCTCCACCTAGACCGAACAGGTGGCTGTGGAAACGCAACGCGAGATCGTCGGGGTCGTCGCTAAGCGCATCCGGCCAACCCGCGATGAACTGCCATTCCTGGTCGACGATTTTCCAGTCCAGCACCTTCGGTGTCACCGTCGCATGGTGCACGTACTCGAAATGGGCGCTGTCGGGGGCGTTTTCCGCCACGATCTGCGGATGCACCGGCTCCCGCTCCGCGCGTCGGGAAAACTCGGGATACGCCCGGTAGTAGGCGGCCGGATCGGTCTCGAATTGCGGGAACTTTCCGAAGATGTCCGGCATTTCCCACTGTGGCTCCGCGCCGCCCGGGTGATACCACGCGAACACGCAGTCGTACTGCTCACGCACCGGAAACACCCGCAGCGTCAGCGCGCGGTTGGGCCGGTCCGGCTGATAAGGGATGTATCGGTTGGTGCCGTCAGGGCCCCAGCGCCACCCGTGGAAGGGGCATTGGACGCAGTCGCCGACCACTTTGCCGCCGTGCCCGATGTGCGCGCCCAGGTGCTTGCAATGCGCTTCCAGGACATGCAGCTCCCCGGACTCGTCGCGGTAGGCGACCAGGTCCTCGCCGAAGTACTGCAGAGGTCGGACCTCGCCAACGGGAAACTCGGGCGACCACCCGATCATGAACCACCCGGTGACCTTCCAGGTGAACGGTACTTTCACAGCGGTGCCTCTCGACTAAACTGGCGATACTTAATCCATTACAGTATAGATTTCAGCAGAACGACAGAAGTTCTCGTCCACCGCGTTGAGGAGCCCCATGTCCGGTGAGGATGTTGCCGTGGCTGATGAGCTTGAGGCGATTCGACAGCTCAAGGCCCCTGGAGGGGATCGACAATTTCGTTCCGATGGTGATGGGCGGGCGGATCAAGAGCCTGCATCTGAGGCGAACCATTTTGAAGGTGACCGGTGGATCCTGAGCTTGAAGCATTCGACGTAATTGTTGTCGGCGCCGGATTCTCCGGCCTGTACATGCTGCACCGGCTGCGTCAGCTCGGGTTGCGGGCCCGGGTGCTGGAGATGGCCGGAGACGTCGGTGGCACCTGGTTGGTCAACCGGTACCCGGGCGCGCGCTGCGACATCGAAAGCATCGAATATTCCTACAGCTTCTCCGAAGAGATTCAGCAGGAATGGGTTTGGACAGAATCCATGCCCGCCCAACCGGAGATCGAGGCCTACCTGAACTTCGTCGCCGACCGACTCGATCTGCGTCGCGACATCGCGTTCAACACCAACGTCGTCGCGATGAACTTCGCCGAGGACACGGCGACGTGGGAGGTGCGCACCGATGCCGGTGAGGCTCTCACCGCACCGTTCGTCGTTGCCGCCACCGGGATCCTGTCCGTCCCGCTAGAGCCCGACATCGGTGGCATGGCCTCCTTCTCCGGAACGTCGCTGCACACCAGCCGGTGGCCGAAAGCAGGCTTCGACCTCACCGGAAAGCATGTCGGCGTCATCGGCACCGGATCGACTGGGGTGCAACTCATCCCCGTCGTGGCTCGGGAGGCCGAACAGCTCTTTGTGTTCCAGCGGTCGGCGCCCTACACCCTGCCGTGGCGGGTCCACCGGTTCGAGCCCGGGGAACTGGACGAGATGAAGGCCCGTTACGGCGAGATCCGTGCGGCCCAGCGAGACCATCCGATCGGGGCGGCGCGGTTGAGTGCCTTCTCGGTGCTGCTGGAGATGCTCGCCAGCCCGCCAGTGAAATCGGCCACCCGGGACCAGCAACTGCGCGCCATCGAGGAAAACGGTGTGCTGGGCGCCCTGAATTGGAGCGACATCTTTTTCGACATCGACGCGAACCGGATGGCCGCGAAGTTGTACGGCGAGGCGGTGGCCCGCATCGTCGACGACCCGCAGACGGCCGCCGCGATGGTGCCCGAGCACCCGTTTGCCTGCAAGCGTCCCATCATCGACCAGGGCTACTACGAAACGTTCAATCGGGACAACGTCACCCTCGTTAACCTACGAAAGACCCGATCGGTGCGGTGACTCCCACCGGCATCCGCACTGCGAGCAGCGAGTACGAACTCGACGTGATCATCTACGCCACCGGGTTCGATGCGATGACGGGGGCGTTGAGCCGCATCGATATTCGCGGCCGGGACGGACTGTCGCTCGGCGATTTCTGGGCCAGCGAAGGACCGCTGTCCCTGCTCGGATTGGCCGTTGCCGGGTTCCCGAACCTGTTCACGATCCAGGGCCCGGGCAGCCCGAGCGCGGCAACGAACTTCGTGGCGGCGCTCGAGCAACACGTCGAGTGGATCGGTGACTGCATCGCGTATCTGCGCGCCAACGAGATCGGCACCATCGAGGCATTGGACAGTGCGCAACGGGAGTGGATCGAGCACGCCACCGCACTGGTGGCACCCACGGTGCTCGTTCACCCGACCTGCAACTCCTGGAACAACGGTGGCAATGTGCCCGGTAAGAAACGGATGTACATGGGCTACACCGGCGGAATTCCCGAATACCGACGACGCTGCGACGAAATCGCGGCCACCGGGTACACCGGTTTCAAGCTGAGGTAGGTGATTGGTCATGTCGTGGGCAAAACGCGGGCTGGGCATAAGCCGTGAGCTAGGCATGTTGCTGCCGCGCACGGTGAGTGGCTTCAGGGCGGAGTACGACGCGTCCACCGGATTGATTCCGGTGGCACCGCGCGGTGTGCGCCAATTCGGTGAGGTTTTCCTGGACGAGCTTGTGCTGACCGGCTTTTCGGTGCTCAATGACGGGATACCCAAGACGGTCCGGACGCTGGATGCCTGCAGCGCGGCGGCCGAGGAATTGTCGGCTCTCGGCATCGACGGCGCGCATGCGGACCCGGCGCCACTGCAGGTGCGCGCCATCAAGCGGCGACGAATCGCCGGACTGGCCTACGAACGAATGAGCTTCGAGCACGATCCCGCGTTACCGCAATCGCTGTCGGACGAGGGCTTCGGTGGCCCGGCCAGAGCGGCGGTGCACCTGTGCCGGCATCGAGACGGCCCGCGGCCGTGGTTGATTTGGATCCACGGTGCCGGTCAGGGCGGTGCGGAAGACATGTTGATGTCGCGGATCGACCGGATCCATCGTGGGCTGGGGTTCAATGTCGCGATGCCCATTCAGCCGGGCCACGGCAGTCGGCGCGGGCATTGGCCGACGTATCCCGACATGGATCCGCTGGGCAACGTCGCGGGCATGATGCGGTCGGTGTCCGAGGTTCGCGCCGTGGTGCGCTGGGCACGCCGACAGGCCAGCACCGTTGTGGTACTGGGTGTTTCGATGGGCAGCCCGGTGGCGGCGCTGGTCTCCCATCTCGAGCGGAACATCGACGGGGTTGCGCTGTTGACACCCATCCTGGGGCTCAACGGGATGATCGCGCGACACCTGGGGCGGTCGGGCTCCTCTCGTAGCGACTACCGCAGCTTGCTGCAGTCCGAGGTGGTGTCGCGACTCACCACGGTCATCGATCCACTCTCGGCCAACCCGGCGCCGCCGCCGCATCGACGGCTCATCGTCGCCGCCCGGCATGATCGGATGGCGATGCTCGAACCGGCACTCGGGTTGCAGGAGAAGTGGGGTGGCCAGCTGTACTGGTACCCGGGCGGCCATGTCAGCCACGTGTTGTCCCGACGGGTGCAGCGGGTCACCGAGCGGTTCCTGCGCGAGGTCAGCAACGACAGCAAAGCCGCCGGGGATCAGGGTCTCGGAACAGGGTCGGTGTAGTGGCCGTCGTGCGCACCGCGCGCGAGGTGGTGGAGCTCTATAACCTGGTGGTCTGGAACGAGCACGATCTAGAACTCGCCGAAGAATTGTTCGCGGACAACGTCATCCGTCATGAGGTCGGTACGGCGCATACGTTGACTCACGCTCAGGCCGTCCAACGGGTCGCCGACATGTGGAAAGTTTGCGAGTCACTGCACTTCGATCTCAACATCGTCATCGCGGGCGAGGACGGTGAGCACGTCGCCATCGTCTACGACTCGACGATCACCACCGGCGACACCGACACCAACGTGGCCAGCATCGAGGTGTTCCGCGTTGTCGATGGCAGGATCACCGAGGTCTGGAATTGCGGCTACAAGCAAGGGGTTTGGAATTGAGTAGCGATCGCACGCTCGAGGAATTGGGCTACTACTTACTCGCAGGGGCCGGGGGAGAGGGTCCGGCGACGCTGATGGACGAGGCGCGCCGTGGCGAAGAGCTCGGCTTCGGTACCGCGTTCATCTCCGAGCGCTGGAACGTCAAGGAGGCGTCGTCGCTCGTCGGGGCGGCGTGCGCGGTGACCAGCCGCATGCAGATCGCCACCGCCGCAACCAATCACAACACCCGACACCCGCTGATCACCGCATCGTGGGCGACCACCATGCACCGGCTCTCGGGTGGACGCTTCACATTGGGCATCGGGCGCGGCATCGCCGCGATCTATGGGGCGTTCGGCATTCCGGCGGTGACCACAGCGCAGATGGAGGACTGGGCTCAGGTCATGCGCCGGCTATGGCACGGTGAGGTGGTTTTCAACCACGACGGCCCGATGGGTAAGTACCCCATCCTGTTTCTCGATCCGGACTTCGCCGAAGACATCCGGTTGGCGTTGGTGGCGTTCGGTCCCAACACGCTGGCGCTGTGCGGCCGCGTGTTCGATGACGTCATCGTTCACACCTACTTCTCCCCGGAAACGCTGCAACGCTGTGTGACCACCGTGAAGTCTGCCGCGGAGAAGGCGGGCCGCGACCCGGACAGCGTGCGGGTGTGGTCATGCTTCGCCACGGTGGGCGACCACCTGCCCGAGCAGCTGCGACTGAAGAAGACCGTGGCGCGCCTGGCCACCTACCTGCAGGGCTACGGCGATCTGCTGGTCAACACCAATAACTGGGATCACGCTGTGCTGCAACGGTTCCGGGCGGATCCGGTGGTCACCTCGATCGCGGGTGGCATCGACCACAAGGCCACGCCCGAGCAGATCGAGCACATCGCCACCCTGATCCCCGACGACTGGCTGGAGCCGTCGGCTACCGGGTCGGCGCAGCAGTGCGCCGACCGAATCCGGCAAGAATTCGGCTACGGCGCCGACGCGGTGATACTGCACGGCGCGACACCCGACGAGCTGGAGCCCGTCGTGGCGGCATATCGGTCCTGAGGCACGGTTGCGTCAGGGCAGGATGACCGTGCGGGACACGGGCTCCGCGGTCATTTGGCGGCTGGACAGAGCGCGTTGCAGCGAAGCCAGCAGCGCGTCACGCGTCTCCCGCGGATCGAGGAGTTCGTCGAATCCCATGTGCTCGGCCGACCGGTAGGAGGCCTGCAGCTCGGCGTTGCGCAGCTTGGCGGACAGGTCCTCGGCGGCATGTGATGCGCGAGTGAGCGCCGCGGCGCTCATCGCGCCCATGGTGGCACCCGGATAGGCGAAAGTGGCTGACTGGTGGTCGAATCCGAGCAGCGACATGACCATCGAGCCGAAGCCGTACGCCTTGCGTAGCGTCACGTGCAACTTGATGGTCGTCGCGGCGGTTTGGGCGGCGAACATGCGTGCACCACTGCGCAGCACCCCCTGCCGTTCGGAGCGACTGCCGGGCAGCATGCCGGGGTTGTCCGCCAGGAACACGATCGGCAAGTGGAAGGAATCCGCGACCAGGATGAAATGCGCTGCCTTGTCGGCGGCGTCGGCATCGATGGATCCAGCAAGCACCTTCGGCTGGTTGGCGACGACGGCCACGGGATGTCCGCCGAGGTGGGCAAGTGCGCAGATGATTGCCTTGCCGAACGCCGGTTGGACCTCGAACCAGTCGGGACGGTCGAAGACCACATCCAGCACCGCGCGCATGTCGTAAACGCGGCGATTGTCGCGGGAGACGATATTCAGCAACTCCGGTGTGGGTCGCGGCTGCGTGGTCTCGTCCCCTGCGAGCGACGGCGGATACGACCATGCGCTCGGCGGGAAATACGACAGGTACCGGCGGATGCCGTCGAGCGCGGATTCGTCGTCCTCGGTGACGTTGTGGATTACTCCGCTCGGCAGCGCGACGTCCGGTCCGCCCAGCTCCTCTTTCGAAATATTTTCGCCCGTCGACTCTTTGACGACGGGTGGGCCTGCGGTGAAGATGGTGCCCTGCCTGCTCATGATCCGGAAGTCGCACACCGGGGCGACGAGGGCGCCGTGCCCTGCCGAGGGGCCGAGCACCGCACCGACGGTCGGAACCCGGCCCGAGCACTGCGTCTGGGCAAGGAGGTCGGTCGGGGTGCGTCCGTAGTGCCCGCCGGTCGGACGAAAGCCGGCGCCGTCGAGCAGCATCACCAGCGGAATGCGGTCGCGTAGTGCCAGTTCGGCGATCCGGTAGCGCTTTGAGTTGCCCCCCGGCCCGATGCTGCCGGCCAACGTTGTGAAGTCTTCCGCACCCACCATTACCGGCACGCCGTTGATCAGACCCGAGCCGGTGACGATCGCGTCGGCCGCGATCTCACCGCCGACGAGCATGCCCAGTTCGCGGAAGGTGCCCGGGTCGAGAAGTCGCTCGATCCGGGCGCGCGCGTCGAGCTTGCCCTTGCCGTGGTGCTTGTCGACCCGCTCCGGGCCGCCCATGGCAAGCGAGTGATCACGGCGCCGGTCGAGGTCCTCGAGCGTCTCCGCCCAATCGGGTGGCTTCTGGGACTCGGCCATGCTTAGTCGTCCTCACTCGCGGCAGGTCGGTACATACTGAATTGCTTACTGTAGCGTCCGCGACAGAGGGGAGCGAGACCATGAGCCGGTTGACGGCGGACGAAGCGTGGCAAGAGATCGCGTCGGCGCACACCGGCATCCTGACGACCCTGCAGCGATCAATGCAAAGTACGCCGCTTTCCGTCCCACCCTCACCGGCCTGCCAACAGCGACGCAGGCGTACTACGCCGAAACCGTCTTTCTTCGCTTCGTGCCCGAGGGCAAAATTCTGACCTGGGACAACGAGCGTTTCTCCGAAGCGCGGCCGAAACCAACCGGTTGACGTTGACCCTACCGAATTGCTTACTGTAGCTTTTGCCTTATGGTGCGTGGGGGCCTCAAAATCGATGGGGGCATACCCAACAGACTGGACCGGGTGGTCGAATCGGCCGCTGCTCTCGAGGAGCAGGGCTTCGACGGCGGCTGGACAGCCGAAACCAGTCACGATCCGTTTCTGCCGCTGCTGCTGGCCGCGGAACACACCTCCCGAATCGACTTGGGCACCAACATCGCGGTGGCGTTCGCTCGTAATCCGATGACCGTCGCCAACCTGGGCTGGGATCTGCAGGCGTACTCGGGGGGCCGGTTCGTCCTCGGGCTGGGTACCCAGATCCAACCCCATATCGAGAAGCGATTCAGCATGCCGTGGAGTCATCCGGCTAGTCGGATGCGCGAGTTCGTTTCCGCCCTGCACGCGATCTGGGCTACCTGGACAGACGGCACGAAGCTCCGTTTCGAGGGTGAGTTCTACACGCACAAGATCATGACTCCGATGTTCACCCCGGAGCCGCATCCCTACCCGACGCCGAAGATCTTCCTCGCTGCCGTCGGCGAAGCCATGACAGAAATGTGTGGTGAGGTCGCCGACGGTCACCTTGGCCATCCGATGATCTCGAAGCGGTACCTCTCCGAAGTGACAATGCCGGTGCTGCTTCGGGGCATGCAGCGCTCGGGTCGCGACCGCAGCGACTTCGAGGTGTCCGCCGAAGTGATGGTCGCGACCGGTGCGGATGAGGACGAACTGGCCACCGCGGTGCGAGCCACCCGCAAACAAATCGCGTTCTACGGATCCACACCGGCATACCGCAAGGTTCTCGAATTGCATGGCTGGGGCGACCTGCACGACGAGCTGCACCGCCTCTCCAAACAGGGGGAGTGGGACACCATGGGGTCGCTGATCGACGATGAGATCCTCGGTGCCTTCGCGGTCGTCGGCCCGGTCGAGGACGTCGGTGCGGCCCTGCGTAACCGCTGCGAGGGTCTGGCCGACCGGGTGATGCCGATTTTCTATGCCGCTTCGCAGGACTGTATTCGCGCCGCACTGAAGGAGTTTCGCTCGTGAAAAGATTTCGACCATGAGCGCGCCCACGATGGATGAGGCCGCCGGGTTGCTGGCCGATCCCCAGGCATACACCGACGAGCAGCGGCTGCATGCGGCATTGACACACCTGCGCGCCAATGCACCCGTGTCATGGGTGGAGGTGCCGAATTATCGGCCGTTCTGGGCGATTACGAAGTACGCCGACATCATGGAGATCGAACGAGACAACGCGCTGTTCACCAATTGGCCCCGCCCGGTGCTGGCAACCATCGAGGGCGACGAGCTACAGGCAAACGCGGGCGTACGCACGTTGATCCACCTGGACGACCCGCAACACCGGGTGGTGCGCGCGATCGGCTCGGATTGGTTCCGCCCCAAGGCGATGCGCGCGCTGAAGGTACGCATCGACGAGTTGGCCAAGATCTACGTCGACAAAATGCTGGCAGTCGGACCGGAATGTGACTTCGTACAACAGGTTGCGGTCAACTTCCCGCTCTACGTCATCATGACGCTGCTGGGCATCCCCGAAGCCGATTTTCCCCGCATGCTCAAGCTCACGCAGGAGCTGTTCGGCAGCGACGACAGCGAATTCAAGCGTGGCTCCAGCACTGAAGACCAACTGCCGGCGCTGCTGGACATGTTCTCGTACTTCAACGGGGTGACTGCGGCACGCCGTGAGAATCCGACCGAGGACCTGGCATCCGCGATCGCCAACGCCCGCATCGATGGCGAACCGTTGTCGGACATCGAAACGGTGTCCTACTACCTGATCGTCGCCACCGCCGGTCACGACACCACCAGCGCCACCATCTCCGGTGGGTTGCATGCGCTCGTCGAGAATCCGGACCAGCTGCAGCAGCTGCGCGACAACCTCGGCCTGATGCCGCGGGCGACCGAAGAAATGATTCGCTGGGTCACCCCGGTCAAGCACTTCATGCGGACGGCGGCCAACGACACCGTCGTGCGCGGAACACCCATTGCCGCAGGCGAATCCGTGCTGCTGTCCTATGTATCGGCCAACCGCGACGAGGACGCCTTCGAGGATCCATTCCGCTTCGACGTCGCGCGCGAGCCCAACAAACACGTGGCTTTCGGCTATGGCGTGCACTTCTGCATGGGTGCCGCGCTGGCCCGCATGGAGGTCAACAGCTTCTTCACCGA
>JAVROG010000246.1:0-4684 GCA_032162865.1 Mycobacterium sp.
GCCCCAACAGATGCAGTGAACGCTTCACCGCGTGGTAGCTGGTGAGCCCGGCGTCGGTGAGCGGCGCCGCCTCACGGGGGTCCAAGTCCCCCAACGGAATCAGATAGCGCGTCGCCGGGACGAGGAGGTACTCGGCCATACCGCCGTCGGCGCCGCCAAGTCCGCCCGGGCTCGGCTTCCCCGGGGTCTGGCAGTAGTTCTCCATCCCCTGGCGGCAATTCATGCACAGGCCGCATCCCCACGGGCCGTACACGATGACGGGATCGCCCTGTGCGAAACCCGTTGCACCGGGCCCCATCTTCTCGACCCATCCCGCGTTCTCGTGGCCAAGAGTGAAGGGCAGCGTGAAAGCAGTTGTTCCGGCGGGAGCGTCCAGGACATGCAGATCCGAATGGCAGGCTCCGGCCCCGCCAACCTTGACGAGCACTTCCCCCGGCCCCGGCTCGGGCACCGGGACATCCCGAAGCTGGCCTGGCTGTTGCCATTCGACGAACTGGAAGGCTTTCACCTCCGCTAATCCCCGTCGCTTCGCTCGCCTGAGCCTGGCAGGATCTCGTCGAATTCGACCTCGAGATGCAGCGGCCCGCGGAAGATCTGGTTCTGCCGGTAGGGCGGCTGATCGATGACCAGTCGTGGGTTCTCGACGCGCCGTAGGAACGTCTCCAACGCGATGTTGACCTCGAGGCGGGCCAGCGGGCCGCCGACGCAACTGTGTACCCCGCGGCCCCATCCCACGTGTTGGTTGTCGGGCCGCTGGATGTCGAACTTCTCGGGGTCGGGGAAGCGCTTGGGGTCGCGGTTGGCGGCGCCGTACAGCAGATGCACCGCTGAGCCCGCGGGAATCACGGTCCCGCCGACCGCGACGTCGGCGGTCACGCTGCGGCTGGGGAAGAACTGCACTGCCGACTGCAGCCGAAGCACCTCCTCGATGGCCTTCGGGATCAGTTCTGGCTTCTCGCGGAGCAATTCGAGCGACTCGGGGTGGCGCAGTAGGAGCAGCACGCAGTGTGCGATGGTGTTGACCGTCGAGTCGTGACCCGCGATGAGGAGGAGCTGCGCATTGGCTGCAGCCTCGGCGGGCGCCATGGCGCCGTCGGGTCCGTCCGTATCGCTCACCAACTTGGACAGCACGTTGTCGCGCGGCTCCTTCACGAAGCCCTCGATCAGACCTACCATGTACTCCTTCATTGCCGCCATGCTCTCGCGGCCCTTCTCCAGGCGGCCCTTTCCTTCCTCGGTCGCGGCGTCCGGGCCCAGGTCCGTGCCCGCCATGAAGTCGAAGATCCACTCGTGGAAGGTGGGTTCGTCCTGCACCGGCACACCCAGGATCTGGCAGATGACCGCGACAGGCACCGGATAGGCGTAGTCGTCGACGACGTCGAAGGTATTGCCGCCCTTGACCTTCACCTTGTCCAGCGAGTCATCGCAGAGCGCTTGGATGCCGGCCGCCATGTTGGGGATGACATCCGGGGAATGCGGTGGCGCGAAGTGCCGCATCACCTGGCGTCGCGCCCTGTCGTGCCTAGCTGGGTCGGTCACGATCAGGCTCGGCTCGGTGCCGTACGCCTGCATGTGGTCGGCACCGACATCGGGTTGCGCACTGGCCGCCGGTTTGGCCGAGATGGGGCTGCGGCTCATGTCGGAGCTGACGTGCGGGTCATGCGCCAGCTGGAGTAGCTCGCGGTACCCGGTAACGATGTAGACCTTGTCCGCCACCTGCACCACCGGTGTCTTGCGGAGCTCGTCGAAGAACCGGTACGGGTCGTGACGGTTCTCGTACTTCATCGCCTCTGCCCAGGCGGTCTCTGCGGTTGTCATGGCTACTCTCCTCTAGCGGGCTCTTGGACGGAACTCGGCACCGCGGGATGTTGGATCATGGCCTGTGAGAACGACATCCGGAATTCCCGTCGGCTCCCGCGGATCTGGGAATCGGGCTGACATCACCTCGGAGTTCGTAGGGACGTCGTAGCCCGGCGGCGGGGGCGGGAACGGCGCGGACTGTTCGATGAGCCTGGCGTAGTACTCCAGCCACTTGCCGTGGTTGAAGGTGAGCGCCCCGACGATGCGACCGTTCTTTCCAAAGGCAGCGGCGAAGCGGAGATCCTCGACGGAGCCCTGGGTGAACACGATCTCGTCGCCGAAGGAGCACACACCGCAGCCCTTGATGTTGACGCCGAACTGCCCGGACCAGAACTGCGGTAGCGGCAGATGCGGACGGCGGCCCTTCTCGAGATGGACCATGTTGTGCGCAGCGGTCTGGGCGCCCAGCACCGCCGCATCCACATGCTCGATCGCCATGAACTCGTACTCATAGAGCACGTGCGGTGCGCGCGCGATGTCGCCCGCGACGAAGATGTTGTCGGTCACCACGCCGTTGATGTCGAAGGCCCGACAGCCGGCGTCGCAGGCGACGCCCCAGAACCCGGCGGCCAGTTCGGCGCCTTCGAGCCATTCGATGTTGCGCACGGACCCAAGCGACGCCACCACCACGTCGACGTCGAGCAGGGTCCCGTCCGACAACTGGGCCTGCCGCACGTGCCCGTCGGCGTCACCCTTCAGCGCTTCCACCGCTACCCCGGTACGCAGGTCGACCCCGGCGTCGCGCTGCATCTTGGCGGCGATGTCGCCGATCACGCCGCCGAGTGGCCCGACGAGCGGTGCGCTCGAGCGTTCCGCGACCGTCACGTCCAGTCCGAGATCGCGGCAGACCGAGGCCATCTCGGAGCCGATGAAGCCCGCGCCGACGATCAGCACCCGCTTGGGCTTGGCCTTGAACGCCGCCTGAATCTTGGCTGCGTCATCGCTGGTGCGCAGCGTGTACAGGCCCTTCAGTTTCGCCTCTTCGGGGTTGAACCACGCCCGGGATCGGACGCCGGTGGCGATCAATAGTCGGTCGTAGGGCACCTTGTCGCCGTTGGCGAGGAGCACTTCCCGGTTGTCGCGGTCCAGTCCGGTGGCCGCGACGCCGAGCCGCCAGTCCGCGTTGACCTCCCGGAGGCGCGGCAGCTTGGTGTTGCCCGCAGGAACCCATCCCTTGAGCACCTGTTTGGACAGCGGCGGTCGGTCGTACGGCTCGTGGACCTCGTCGCCAATGATGGTCAGCGAGCCGGTGAATCCCTCGTCGCGCAACGCCTCCGCCGCGCGCAGCCCGGTCAGCGACGCGCCGACGATCACGATCCGGCCCTCTGCCTTGAAGGTCCTGACGAGCTCGTCGATCAACGGATGCGTGGTCACTTCGTCGTCCTGTCCGCTGGCGGGTCCATCTCTGCGATGATCGCCTGCACCGGGCAGGACGCCACCGCCCGTGCGACCTGCTGACGTTGTGAGTCATCGGGATTCGGGTCGTATGCGAGGGCCTCTTCGCCGTTGAGTTGAAGTACCTCCGGCGCGAGCGGGACGCACTGCGCGTATCCCAGGCAGCGATTCAGGTCGACGACGATGCGCATGCTTGATCGGCTCCTTATCAACCGGCGCCGAGGGCTGGTCGGCGCAGCTCCCGAGATTTCGGGGGAACGGCGCTGACGGTACGGTAAATAGGGCTGACGAACGCGGCTTTCAGCACAGTCGTCGCGCCGCAATGAGCGGCTCACCGCGAGGTCGCCGGGTGTTCAGCCGATCCCTACATCGGTGCGTTGGCCGGCTGGAACGCCCCCGAGCCGTCGTCATCCTCTTCGGCCCTGATCACGTGTACGACGGCGTTGATCAGCGCCAGGTGGGTGAATGCCTGCGGAAAGTTGCCGAGGTGGCGTCCGGTCCGCGGCTCGATCTCCTCGGCGTAGAGATGCAGCGGGCTGGCGAACGACAGCAGACGCTCGCACAGGTGCCTGGCGCGGCTGATCTCGCCGATCTCGACGAGCGCCGACACCAGCCAGAACGAGCAGATCGTGAACGAGCCCTCCGCGCCGGACAGCCCGTCGTCGGTCTCCTCGGTGCGGTAACGCAACACCAGACCGTCCTCGGTGAGCTCGTCGGCGATGGCCAGCACCGTCGCACGCAGCCGCGGGTCGTCGGACGGCAGGAAGCGGTTGAGTACGGCCAACAACAGCGAGGCGTCCAAGGCGTCGTCGTCGTAGCGCTGCGTCAGCGCGCCGCGCGAGTCGACGCCGTGGGCCAGGATGTCGGCCTTGATCTCCTCGGCGATCACCCGCCACTGCTGGGCGAAGCTCCTCTCGTTGTGCAGTTCTGCGAGTTTCGCGCCACGGTCAAGCGCCACCCAGCACATGATCTTGCTCGAGGTGAAGTGCTGCGGCTCGCCCCGCACTTCCCAGATGCCGCGGTCGGGTTCACGCCAGTGCTCGATGGCCTCCTCGA
Organism: Mycobacterium sp.; assembly: GCA_032162865.1. Lineage (GTDB taxonomy): Bacteria > Actinomycetota > Actinomycetes > Mycobacteriales > Mycobacteriaceae > Mycobacterium. Next base: position 4,312 of record JAVROG010000246.1, read on the forward strand.
CCTGATTCTTGAGCACGGGCCACAGCGTCTCCATGATCTGTTCGCGCGATTTGGCGTGCACGTACACCGAGTCGAGCATGGTGCCCCAGATGTCGTGCTGCTTCTGGTCGAACGCGCCGTTGCCGATCCGCACCGGCCGGGAGTTGTCGTAGCCGGAGAGATGGTGCAGCTCCTCCTCGACGAGCGTGCGTTCCCCGCCGACGCCGTACATCACCTGAAGTGGGTGGGGCTCATCGTCGTTGGCGCCGGACACGTCGGCGATGAACGCGAAGAAGTCGTCGGCCTCACGGTCGAGCCCCAACGTGTACAGACCCCAGAGCGCAAACGTCGAGTCCCGGATCCAGGAGTAGCGGTAGTCCCAGTTGCGTTCGCC
>JAVROG010000247.1:0-3030 GCA_032162865.1 Mycobacterium sp.
CCGATCTTTTTCTTCCGCCGACGATTTCGAGCGCGAGATCGAGGCGCTTCGTGCGCATCGTAAGATTCCGACTTCGAGCTGAGCGGCGGCAGTAGGCTCCTGGAATGCCCGCAGACCCGCATCCCAATCTCGAGGAGCTGGCGCCTCTGTTGGGCACCTGGGCGGGCCGCGGTGCCGGCGAGTATCCGACGATCCAGCCGTTCGAGTATTTCGAAGAGGTCATTTTCACCCACGTCGGCAAACCCTTTCTGGTTTATGGGCAAAAGACGAAGTCGGTCGGCGATGGCAAGCCCTTGCACGCTGAGGCGGGGTTTCTGCGCGTGCCACAACCCGGTCACGTCGAGCTGGTGCTGGCCCATCCGAGCGGTATCACCGAGATCGAGGTTGGCAGCTATTCGGTGCAGGACAACATCATTGAACTCGAGTTGGTCACTACCGACGTCGGGTTGACACCGACGGCCAAAGAGGTCGCCGCCCTTGGGCGTTCCTTCCGGCTCGACGGCGATGAGCTTTCCTACTCGCTACGCATGGGCGCCGTCGGACAACCGCTGCAGCATCATCTGGCCGCGGTGCTGCGCCGGCAGCAGTGAAAACCTCTGTCAATCAGCCTGTTTGAGGCCATCGTCGACAACGCGGCCGGCAACCCGAACCCAGCCCTCCGGGCTCCACGTGGTGTGGATCATCGACCCGTTGCCCTGCGTGATGACGAGGTCACGACTCAGATATTCCGTTAACCGAATCGCCGCCGAGCCGGTCGCTTCGTCTTCGGCAACGCCCAGGTTGGCGGCAAACATTCGGGCGCGCACCGATCCGGCCTCTTGATCGGTCCAGGCCCACAGGTAGTGCGCGACGTCGTCGGGAAAATCGACCGGGTCGGCTGCGTCGACGGCTTGCGGTGAATCCAAGTCGTGGATGGCGAAGTCAGGTGCCCACTGCGCGGGTGCGCTGATGGCGGTGAGGTCGCCCTGATAGCTCACCTGCACCAGGCCGGCCGGCACCAACAGCGTATTGATCGGCGTGCCCCGCTCGCGCAACCACCACGATGCTCCGATCGTCGGGTGGCCGGCGAAGGGCAGGTCGATGCGGGGGGTATGGATGGTGGCGTGCGCGGTCGTGGCACCTTCAGTGGGAAGATCAACGAAAATTGTTTCGCTATAACCCAATTGGGTCGCCAGCCGCTGCCGGTCGTCGGACTGGACCAGTCCGGCATCGACCACGCCCAGAGGATTCCCGAAATTCCCGTCCGAGTCGGTGAAAACGCGCAACACCGTCACGTCAATGCTCATGGCCCGACCGTAACGACCTGGTGTGAGGTGCCGGTCAGGTGGCGCTGCGCTCGTCGGCGCCCATGGCGTTCAGCACCGCGACACGGGTATCGGTCGGCCCGGAAACCGTTCGCTCCCCGCCGCCGCTGCGTAGCAATTCGCGAAGTGCGGCCTGGTCGTACTCGGGTGGGACCGTGCTATCGATGAAGCGATGGACGAGGTCGAGGAACCGGGCCGGGTCGTCGTGGAATGGGAAATGTCCGGAATTCTCGAAGATTTCGAGTTGTGAGCCCGGCATCGCGGCGTGCGCCATGTGCGCGTGACGAACCGGGACGACGACATCCTCACTGCCCCAGATGATCTGCACCGGGATGGCTTCGGTCAAATAACATCGGTCCAGCATGGTGACTATCTGTCCGCGCCAGTCCACCACGGCCCGCAAGGTACGGGTGAACGCTGCCGACGCCGTCGGCTCGGGTAGGTCGTCCAGGATGCGCAAGATGTTGGGCAGGTCGCGTCCCACGGCCGTCGAACCCAGCATCAGACCCGCGATTCGCCCCATCACCTGAAGCGTCGGCAGCACTAGGGGGAGGCGCAACAGGGCCAGCGCCTCGGAACCCATCGGCAGCGACGCGAACCTCAGTGCGATATTGACGTCCTTGGTCACGCCGCCGGCGCCCACCAGGATCAACCGGTCGACCAGATGGGGGAACTGGTAGGCGAATTGCATCGCCACTCCGCCGCCGAGTGAATGACCGATGATGGTCACCCGCTCGATGTCCAGCACGCTGAGCAGGTCGCGCATACCGTTTGCGTAGGCCGCGGCGGAGTAGTCGGCGCGCGGCTTATCGGACTTGCCGTGGCCCAACAGATCAGGCGCGACGACGGTAAATCGCTGGGCGAGTTTGGCATGGATGCCGGTCCAGGTCGTCGAATTGTCGCCGATGCCGTGGATCAGCAGGACCGCCGGGCCGGATCCGGCGATCCGGAACGCCCGCTTGTAGCCGTGAATGGTGCGGAACTCCAGCGACGGGGAGGTCACTTCCCGCACCGGGCGAAGATTGCGCGTTCGCTCGGTCATGTCGCCAACCTTGTCGAGTAGGTAGGGCCTTAATTCGGGTTGTCGTCGTCGTCGAACTTCTTCTCAGCCTGCTGAGCCAGAAACCGCTCAAACTCGGCGCCAAGCTCATCGCCGCTCGGCAGCTCCTCGTCACGCGTTAGCAAGGACCTGTTTTCCTGAGCGTCAATGAACGCATCGTACTGGCGCTCGAGGGCCGCCACCACTTGAGCGACTTCCGCGCTTGCCTGGACCTGCTCGTCGATCTTGGTCCGGATCTCGGCGGCCGCCTCGGACAACGCCGCCACTGGCAGCTCTAACGATCCGGTCTTGGCCACCTGGTCGAGCAGCGCCTGGGCCGCAGCCGGGTAGTCGGTCTGGGTCAGGTAGTGCGGGACGTGCACGGTGAACCCGACGACCTCGTGGCCGTGTTGTGCCATCCGGTACTCCAGCAGGTTGGAAGCGCTGCCGGGGACCTGGATTTCGGAGATCCAGGGCTGGAAGTCGACGATCAGATCCGCGTTGTTGGAGTGGGCGGTCATCGTGACCGGGCGGGTATGGGGAACGGCCATCGGGACGGTGCCCAACCCGATGGTCTGGCGCACCCCGAGCCGTTCGGCCAGCAGTCGCACCGCGGTGATGAACCGCTCCCACTTCAGGTCCGGCTCCATGCCGGCCAGCAGCAGAAACGGCGTGCCGACACTGTCG
>JAVROG010000248.1:0-9294 GCA_032162865.1 Mycobacterium sp.
TCGCTGAGCGCGACCAGGCTGCACCCCAGCCCCACCGCCGGGCCATTGACGGCCGCTATCACCGGAATTCGACACCGGGCCATGCCCAGCACGATCTCACGTCCATCGCGAATGGTCTTGGCACGCATGTCCGCATCCTCGGCGAGCTCGGCCAGATACGAGAAATCCCCGCCAGCCGAAAATGCTTTGCCGGCTCCGGTGATGACCGCCGCGCGCGCGGAGGCATCGTCGGTCAGTCGCTGCCACAGCCGCGCGAGCCCAACGTGCAAATTGTCGTTGACCGCGTTGAGGTCGTCTGGACGGTTGAGGGTGATGATCCGCAGCGCCCCGTCGGCGCGGACGTCGATTTCACTTGGCATGTCATACATTTCAGACTCCCAATCCCAGGATTCTCGAGGCGATGATGTTTTTCTGTATCTGCGACGTACCGCCCATTACGCTTTGCGCGCGGCTGTACAGGTAGGCGTTGAGCAGGTCCGCGTCACGGGTGCCACCGACAGCCAACGCAGCGTGCCCGACCGACTGTTCCACCCACGTCATCAGCAGCTTGTCCAGCGACCCTTCCGGGCCATGCGATACGCCGTCGAGTTGTTCGGACAGCCGCCGTCGCACGTGGTGCGTCAACATCTCCGCCTCGACCGCCGCCCATGCCACCTCATCGTCTACTGGACCATCGCTGCGCGCCACCAACTCTGCGACCAGCTTGTTGTAGCGCGCCGCATAACCCAGCGTGGACGGTTCGCGCTCGTGTCCGACCACGGTCATGGCGACCGACCAACCGTCACCGGGGGCGCCGACCATCCGATCCGCTGGAACCGTGGCGCCGTCGAAGAACACCTGACCGAATTCGTTGTTGACTCCGTTGATCATCCGCAACGGACGCTGTTGTACGCCAGGCTGTTTCATCTCAAGGACGAATGCCGACAGACCGCGATGCCGTTTGGCCTCGGAGTCGGTACGCGCTAGCAGCAGACACCAGTCTGCGACGTCGGAGTAGCTGGTCCAGATTTTGTGTCCGTTGATCACGTAGTTGTCGCCATCGCGGGTGGCGGTCGTGGTCAACGATGCGAGGTCTGAACCCGCACCCGGCTCGCTGAATCCCTGGCACCAACGCTCGGTGCCATTGATGATGCCGGGCACAAAGCGTTGTCGCAGCGCGTCACTACCGTGCCTGCCGATACCGAAGACCAGGTAGCCGACGCTGGGACGGGGTGGGGCGCCGGCGCGCGCCAATTCTTCATCGACAATGACGTCGTACACCGGCGCCAGTTCCTGCCCGCCGTAGTCGCGCGGCCACGAAAGACCGAAGAATCCCTCTTGGTAGATGGCGCGATGCCAGTCGGCCTGGCGGGCCCAGTACTCGTCGCCTGACCCGCCATATTCTTTAGCGTGCAACGAAAGCCAAGACCGTAGCCGCTCGCGGAACTCGGCTTCTTGCGGCGAATCACGAAAGTCCACGGCCGACCTCCTTCAGGGTGACCGGCCACAGCTCGGTCGATGTCAACGCCCGGCGCAGATACACGTGTACCAGGCATTCCCAGGTATTGCCGATCCCGCCGTGTACTTGCACCGCCGCCTCGCACACCGTTCGGGTGGCGCGGGCACAGTAAACCTTTGCCACCCGGGCCGCCTGTACGGCTGCGGTCGGGTCGAGTTCGTCTACCGCCCACGCCGCATGGCGCAGCACGCTGACCGAACCCTCAATCAGTGCAATGCTTTCGGCCAGCAGGTGGGCCACGGCCTGGTAGGACCCGATCGATTTCCCGTACTGCTCACGGATTTTCGCGTAGTCACAGGCGACAGCATGCGCTCCGCGCGCGGTTCCGACCAGGTCTGCGGTCGTGGCGACCAGAGCGAGGGCCTGCCATCGCGCGGCGGCGTCGGCGGGCACCTCGCCCACCGACGCGGGCGATCCCGCGATTCCCGCGCTCACCCTGGTCAGGTCCGCACCATCGGCGGCACCGCCCTCAAGATCAGCAGCCAAAACCGTAGTACCCGAGAGCAGCAGGGCCCGCTGATACCCACGCGCGTCGATCGCCCGATCGGCAAAGGCGATCGTCGCGGATCCGATATCGGCATCGAGGTGGCGCGTCAAATCGTCGGCCAGTACCGGCCCCAGGAAGGGCGCATCGACCAGTCGACGCCCGAATTCCTCTGCGACTATGGCCACTTCGACCCCCGACGCCTCGTCCGAGCGCAGCGACCGCCAGCCCGTCAGGTCGATCTGCTTGTCCAGCCGGGTGATTCGATTCTGGTCAACCAGGTCTTGTACCGCTGCCGGACCGAGGTCGTCAGCCATCTTCGCCGCGGCGTCACGTAGTTGCCGTTGTTCAGCTGTCAGACGTACATCCATAGCTCTCCTTGAGCACTCTGCGCAGCACCTTGCCGGAGGGCAGGCGAGGAATATCCGGTACGAAAACCACCCGGTTCAGCCGTTTGTATGACGCCAATTTCGCGTCCACCCGGGCCACCAACTCGGCAGCGACCTCGGTGGTTTCAGAGGAGCTGTGTGTGGCAACGGCGGCGACTACGGCTTCACCGTTGGCACCGTCGGGAACGCCGAAGACCGCGCAGTCCTGCACCGCAGGATGACCGTGCAGCACGGTCTCGATTTCGGCGGGCGCGACCTGAAACCCGCGCACCTTGATCATCTCCTTGAGTCGGTCGGTGATCCGCAACCAGCCATCGACATCAAGCCAGCCGACGTCCCCAGTGCGGTACCAGCCGTCACGGAACGCCTCGGCCGTCGCCGCGGACGGCAAGTAGCCGGCCATGAGCGAACCCGACCGCGCCTGGATCTCCCCAACCTCGCCCGGATTAACCGGCGCGCCGGTCGCCAATGAGACCACTCGCAACTCGACGCCGGGCACCGCTCGCCCAACGGAATCCAGGCGCGCACCGTCCCGTGGGTTGCAGGCGATGACGGGTAGCTCCGTGGTGCCGTAGGCGGGAACCCAGCCGATGCCGGTGCGCCTGGTCACGGTCTCGGCGATGCTTACCGTCACGGGCGTCGCACCCCACATGATGTAGCGCAGGGACGACAGATCGTAGGACTCGAGGCCGGGATGCGAGGCGATGGCCAGCGCGATGGGTGCGACGGCCATTTCGACTGTGATGCGGTCTGTTTCGATGTGACGCAGCATCCGGTCGACGTCGAATCGAGGGTGTAGCCGCAGCCACGCGCCGGTGCGCAGCGCGGTGAGGATATTGAGCAGCCCCAGGATGTGCGAAGGCGGAGTGGCGACCTGAATACGGTCGCGGTCGGTCAGCCCCAGCGCCTCGCGCCAGTGCCCCACCGCCGCATCCAACGACGCATGCGTGTGCCGGACGGCCTTGGGCAACCCAGTGGTGCCGGAACTGAACACCAGAATCGCGTCACCGTCGGGCGGCGCGTCGGTGGTTACCGGTTCTGTGGAAACGATCGGCTCGTCCAGATGCAACGTCGGCATCAGGCCCGCCAGCACCGGATGGTCGCCGACGGCGTCGCTGGGATCTGTCAGAGCCAACGCGTGCTCGACCTCGTCGCGCTTCCATGCGGGGCTGATCAGAATCGCCGCCGCACCCAGCCGCCATATCGCCTGCAGGGCGGCGACGAACTCGGGTCGGTTGGACGCCATCACCGCGACCCGCCCGCCGGCGCCGACACCCCTCTTGCGCAGGGTCGCAGCCAGCCCGTCGGTCAGCGCATCGAGCTGAGGCCGGCTGATCTGCCGATCCTCGAACACGAGCGCGGCCCGCTCGGTCACGTCTCGATCCTTTCGGCGGTTGATACGAGTTGAAACAAAGACTGAGAAGATCCTATCGTATTGTGAGAATAGTATTCTCTATAGTGAAGAACGCAAGTGCAGTTCCTGTTCCGTATCGAGTCAGATAGGCGGTCATGACGGAGCCCGGCGTAGTGACCATTCATCTGGGCCGCAAGAAGGTGTCGGTGCCGCTGGTCCCCGGCGAGACACTGCTGGAAAGCGCGCGACGAGCCGGGCTGGACCCCCCGTTCAACTGCGAGGCCGGCAACTGCGGCACCTGCATGGCCCTGCTCACCGAAGGCACCGCGACCATGCGGACAAACGACGCCCTCGACGACGACGAAGTGGCCGACGGCTACATTCTGACCTGCCAAGGCATACCGGACACGGCACGGATCACCGTGCAGTACGAGTAGTCATCAGGAGACTTCGACCATGCCAAAGGGAATCATTCTCGTCGAGACTTACCCCAGTTCGCCCGAGCGCGAGCAGGAGTACAACACCTGGTACGACGAGGTCCATTTGCAGGAGCTCGTCGCACTCGACGGATTTGTCTCGGCGCGCCGGCTACGGCCGGTCGACGCGGATGGCCCCTACGTCGCTCTCTACGAGATCGAGGCCGACGACCTACAGGCGGTGCTGCAGGGCCTGAACGACAATGCGGGCAAGTTGCACATGTCTGGGGCGTTACAGCTCGATCCGCCGCCGGTGATGCGGCTACTCGAGGTGACTACCGAATACGCGCCGAACGGCTAGCCGTCACCTGACGCCTCCGTGACGACAGGGTCACGTTCGAGAGCTGTCGTCCAGAGCCGGCGGCGGCCGGTAGTCGGGTTGATAACCCGAGACATGGATCGGGGTACCGACCAGGCGCAGATCCCCTGCCGACACAACGACTTCCGGAGTCGCCTTCAAGGCCTCAGGTAGCGTCCGGACGGCCGCGGCCGGCACTCCGAGGGGGCGCAGTCGCCGTTCCCAACCGGCGGCCGTATCGGTCGCCAGCATCGATGCGACGATACCGAGGACTTCGTCACGTCGGGCCACCCGCTCGGCCATCGTTTCGAACCCGCCGATGCCCGCTTCAGTGGCAAAGGATTTCCAGAAACCGTCGTGCGTAATGAACAACGCCAGATAGCCATCTTTGGTCGGGAAGAGTTGCGCCGGAACGTAATAGGAGTGCGCCCCAAGTGGCCGACGCTGCGGTTCGACGCCATCGTTGAGGTAGGTCGCGGCATGATAATTCAACTGAGAGAACATGACGTCACGCAGCGACACGTCCACCTGCCCTCCGGTGCCGGAGATGATCTTGGCCAACAGGCCTAGCGCCGCGCACATCCCGGTGGAGTTATCGGCCGACGAGTAGCCGGGCAGGGTCGGCGGACCCTGCGGATCGCCGGTCAGCGCAGCGATGCCGGTGGCGGCTTGGATGACGTAGTCGAACGCCGGGTCGTCACCGGCGTGCAGACCGAAACCGGTGATCGCCACGCAGACGATCTTCTCGTTGTGCTGCCGCAGCGCCTCGTAGGTAAGCCCCAAGCGGCGAATTGCGGACGGCTTCAGATTCACCAGCAGCGCGTGCGACTCTGCCACCAGCTCACCCAGTCGCTGTTGTCCCGCTTCGGAATTCAGGTCGAGGCAGAGGCTGGACTTGTTGCGGTTCAGGCTGGCGAAGTAGCTGTCCCCGACCCCGCGGGAAATCTCGCCACCGGCCGGCTCGATCTTGGTGACGTCGGCTCCCAGATCGGCGAGCAGCATCGTGGCATACGGGCCGGCCAGCATGGTGCCGACCTCGAGGATGCGGATTCCTGACAAAGGCCCCTGAGGAAGCGCGGTAGAACCCGACGTCACCGCAACTCCTTGGCCAGCTCGGAAATCATCTCCCGGGTCTGGCGCTTGGAGGCAATGAGTTCGTCGCGGTTGTCACCAATCGGCAGCAGCCGCACTGACAGATCTGTAACGCCAGCGTCGGCAAAGGACCGCATCCGGGCCAGGATCGCCTCCGAATCACCGGCCGCACACAGATCACCGACATCTCGGGCATCGCCGCGCTCAAGCAGGCGCTGGTAATTGGGTGACACCTCGGCCTCACCCAGGATGCGGTTGGCCCGCTCCTTGGCCTCCGCGACTTGAGAAGGCGCACAGAGGCATACCGGGATGCCCGCGACGATCCGCGGCGCGGGGCGGCCGGCATCCGCGGCGGCCTTGGTGATCTTCGGCGCGATGTGATCACCGATCGCGCGCTCGTCGGCCATCCACAACACGGTGCCATCGGCCAATTCACCGGCAAGCTGCAGCATCACCGGCCCCAGCGCCGCGACCAACACCGGAACCGGGGGATCGGCGCCGAGTGCCGTCGGATTGTGCACGGTAAACGAATCGTTCTCGACGTCAACCGATCCCGGCCCGGCAATGGCGGCATTGAGTACCTGTAGGTAGTCGCGGGTGTAGGCGGCCGGCTTGTCATACGGCAGGCCGAGCATGTCCCGAATGATCCAGTGGTGCGACGGTCCGACGCCCAGCGCCAGCCTCCCAGCAGCCAACGCATGCGTCGAGAGCGCTTGGCGGGCAAGAGCAATCGGATGTTGGGCCTGCAGCGGCACCACGGCGGTACCCAGCTCGATGCGCGAGCTGTGTGCAGCCATCAACGCGACCATGGTCAGGCAGTCGAAGTCGTCCGGCACCTGCGGCATCCAGGCGGTATCCAGACCTGCAGATTCTGCCCATTCGATGTCGGAGGCCAGCTTGGCCACCTTGCGGGCCATATCGCCACGCTCGGCACCGATCATCACTCCGACGCGCACGGTTCCTCCGAGACTGGTTGGGGGCTGCCGGTCAGCTCGCGGATCTCGCGCACCAGGGTGTCCAGCGACGTTCCGGTGGGGAACACCGCCGCCGCGCCGGCGGCCAGCAGCTTGGGGACGTCGGCGTGCGGGATGGTCCCGCCGACGACGACGGCGATATCGGCGGCATCGGCCCCGCGCAACGCCTCGATGGTGCGCGCGGTGAGCGTCAGGTGCGCTCCGGACAAGATGCTCAAGCCCACGACGGCGACATCTTCCTGCACGGCAATTGACGCGATGTCTTCGATCCGCTGCCGGATCCCGGTGTAGATGACCTCGAATCCCGCGTCGCGCAGGGTGCGGGCGACGATCTTGGCGCCCCGGTCATGGCCATCGAGACCGGGCTTGGCGACCAGAATGCGGGCGGCCATCTAGAACACCACCGGCTGTTGGAACTCGCCCCATACCGCCTTGAGCGTGGTAACCATCTCTCCCACGGTGCAATACGCGTTGGCGCAGTCGATCAGCCTGTGCATCAGATTGTCGGTTCCCTCGGCGCTACGAGACAGCGCAGCAAGAGCGGATTCGACGGCAGCGCTGTCTCTTTCGGCTTTGACTTTAGACAAGCGCTTGAGTTGCAGATCGCGGCCTTCGGCGTCGAGTTCGTAGGTGACGACATCGGGATCTGGTTCCTCGGAGACGAACCGGTTGACCCCCACCACCGGGCGGGAACCTCCCTCGATTTCCTGATGTATCCGGAACGCTTCGTCGGCGATCAGACCTTGCAGATAACCGTCTTCGATCGCGCTGACCATGCCGCCGTGCTGCTCGAGGTCGGCCATGATCTCGATGATGCGGGCTTCGGTCGCGTCGGTGAGCGCCTCGACGAAGTAGGAACCGCCCAGCGGGTCGGCGACCTGGGTGACGCCGGTTTCGTAAGCGAGGACCTGCTGGGTACGCAACGCCAGGGTGGTGGAGTCCTCGGAGGGCAGCGCGAAGGGCTCGTCCCAAGCCGCGGTGAACATCGACTGGACACCACCCAGCACCGCAGCCATCGCCTCGTAGGCCACCCGGACCACGTTGTTCTGCGCCTGCGGGCCGTACAACGAAGCACCACCGCACACGCAGCCGAACCGGAACATCGACGCCTTGTCCTTGCTGGACCCGTAGCGTTCCCGCACGATCGTGGCCCAACGACGCCGTCCCGCACGGTATTTGGCGACCTCCTCGAAGAAGTCGCCGTGGGTGTAGAAGAAGAACGAGATCTGGGGCGCGAATTCGTCGATGGTCATCCGGCCACGTTCCACCACGGTGTCGCAATAGGTCACGCCGTCGGCCAAAGTGAACGCCATCTCCTGCACCGCGGTGGCCCCGGCGTCCCGGAAGTGCGCCCCGGCCACCGAGATTGCGTTGAACCTGGGCACCTCGGCCGCGCAGAACTCGATGGTGTCGGCGATCAGTCGCAGCGAGGGCTCCGGCGGCCAGATCCAGGTGCCGCGCGAGGCGTATTCCTTGAGGATGTCGTTCTGGATTGTCCCGGTGAGCTTGGCGCGCGGTATCCCCTTTCGCTCGGCGGCGGCGACGTAGAACGCCAACAGGATGGCCGCCGTGCCGTTGATCGTGAAACTGGTGCTGATCTTGTCCAGCGGGATGCCGTCGAACAGGATCTCGGCGTCGGCCAGGGTGTCGACCGCGACGCCGACCCGGCCGACCTCTTCGCCGAACTCGGGATCGTCGGAGTCGTAACCGCACTGGGTGGGCAGGTCGAGCGCAACCGACAGCCCGGTCCCCCCTTGCTCGAGCAGATACCGGTAACGGCGGTTGGATTCCTCGGCGGTGCCGAAGCCGGAGTATTGCCGGAAAGTCCACAACTTGCCGCGGTAGCCGGACGCGAAGTTGCCCCGCGTGAAGGGGAACTCCCCGGGCGCCGGAGGCTCCGCGCTTCTATCCGCCGGCCCGTATACGGGCTGCAGCGGGATACCGGAGGGAGTATGGGCCGCATTATCCATCGATGAATAACGTACTTGCAAAAAAAGAGAATGCCAATACCACGCGCTGACCTGGTCAAACGGAGACCGACTCCGAGTGCGGCGGCGTGAAATCTATGCCCGGCAGATGATCTCGCCGTGCGGGATCGCCAGCCAACCGTCCGGCGCCGCGGCCCAGGTCCGCCATGCCGCGGAGATCTCCTCGAGCTGCCCGGTAGTGGCCAGGCCCAACCGCAGAATGTCGCGGGCTATGCCGGAATGAAGGATTCGGTCGGCCCACATTCCGCCCCACCATTCGCGGGTCTCGGGAGTCGCGTAGCACCAGAGGCTCCCCGTGGGTGTGACGTCGTCGAATCCCGCCTCGAGGGCCCACGACAGCAGCCGGCGCCCGGCATCGGGTTCGCCACCGTTGGCACGGGCCGCCTGCTGGTAGATGTCGCGCCAAAACTCCAGTGCCGCAGGCCGTGGGAACCAGACGAACCCCGCGTAGTCGGCGTCGCGAGCGGCCACAATTCCGCCCGGCACACACACCCTGCGCATCTCGCGCAGTGCCTGCACCGGATCGGTGACGTGCTGTAGCACCTGGTGTGCGTGCACGACATCGAATGTGTCGCCGGGAAGGTCGAGCTGGTCCGCATCGGCGGTCGCGAACAAGACATTGGACAGATTGCGCTGCTCGGCCTCCGCGCGGGCCGCATTGAGGACATCGGCGAATTGATCGATGGCCGTTACCGATCCGGGCGCGACCCTGGCGGCGAGGTCCGCGGTGATCGTCCCGGG
>JAVROG010000249.1:0-6526 GCA_032162865.1 Mycobacterium sp.
TCACCTCGCGTCATACCGTCATTGATCTGCAGCGAAAGGAACTGTGGCCCAGTACGAATCACCGGCGAGCCACGAAACACGCCGAGCGCAGCCATATCCCGGCGGATAGACGCCTGACTACAGCCCACCACTTTCGCGATAGCACGCTGCGACATCGACGGGTTCTCGGCCAATAGCGCCGCGACAGCTTGTCTGCGCTCTTCAGGGGTCATACCAGACATCCTCCCGTGTCGCTGCGGCGACGCTCCGAAAGTCGTTGCGCCACAGCCACTCTACCGCACCCGCCTGACCTGTGCGTTTGCTAGCCAAGTCGGGGTGTTTGTTGCCCCAGCCCGGCGGGATTGCTGCCGCATTGCAGCCACGGGAAGTCGGTGTTTCGGCCATGGGAACCGGCGACCGGGGGTGGGGGGGTCATTCGCCCCCCTCTCGTTTGCGGCGGCGCGTGCAGCAAAGCACGATGGTCGATGGTCGTGATGGGGTGGTAGATCAGTCGCGAGTCGCGGTGTGCCGGTTTGGATGGTCTGTGACACAGGCATTCCCAATGCTGACTCGGATGGTGACCTGGCCAGAGCTGGTTGTCGGTGGTGGATGGTGCTGCGTGGATGGTGTTGTCCGGCAGCGGTGCTCATCGGTGGATTTGGACGGTGGGACTTAGTCGAGCGATTGCGCGGCGTAAAGAGCGGCGGTAGCAATAGCCATGATCCCAAGGATGGTGCGCAACATCCGTTCGGGGAGCAACGGTTGCAGCCAAGCTCCCAGATAGCCTCCAATGAGACCACCAGCACCCGCAGCGAACCCGATGGCCCAGTCGGGTGCGATGTGGTGTCCTGGATTGGTGGCGGCGAGAATTCCGTACGTGATCGCGCCAGCGATTGAGGTGACGAAGGTTGACGTGAGGGCTGCCGGTGCGATGGTCGGGATAGGCAGACCGCGCCCGACCAGGATGGGACTGAGCAGTGATCCGCCGCCGATCCCGTAAATGCCGCCGACGACGCCGACGACCACCGCCAGGGCGGCAATCGACCGATTCGATGGTTGACCACGCTGCCGCTGCCGAGACTGGCGACGCGTTCGGTCGGGTAGGCACAGCCAAATACCCAGGGGCATCAGCAGGACCGCGACGATCAGCCGAAACAGTTGAGGTCCAGGGATTAGGAATACTCGGATAACGGCCCCGACGATCACACCGGGGACGGTGCCAGCGAGCAGTACGGTGGTCAGTGGACTTCGTAGCGGCGCACGGATGCGGTAACGGGCCAATGCTCCGGGAATGGCAACGATGTTGAATAGCAGGTTCGTGGGGGTGACCGCCGGGTTCGGGACCTGCAGAACGCTCATCTGGAAGGGCAGCAAGAACACCGCCCCTGACACGCCCACCGGCGCGGTGGCCACGGCAAGGAAAAGACCCGCAGCGAAGCTGACAACTACGGTTTGCGCGGCGAGCATGCTGGCACTATCACCGAACCCGTGCGCTTTGACAAACGGGCTTGTGTTACCCACTTCGGTGGGGTTTGCCGCCGGTCATCCGCAAGCCGAGCGGTCAATGCTGTTTAGGGCGGTTAAGGCTGGAGTCCGTGCGCGAACGTAGCTCCCTCGCCGACCGCAGTACCTCCCGGCCAGCCACCGCCAGGGCCACGGACTGTAGGACCATGGCGGCAGTGAGCAGGTCCGCGATCACCACGGCATCCCTCGCCGGTCGCGTGGCGCTCTGGGCGGCGGTGCAGGCGCTCCGCGATCAGCGAGCCGACCCTGCCGGTAGGCGTCCATCACGGAGACCTCGCCGAGCGGCTGCGGCGTCATCGGCTGTACGGTACGGACGCAGATACGGCGGCGGTCTGCGGTCGCGGCGGTGCTGTGCCGGTCTTCCAGTTCACGGCATCCCTGGCCCGCGACCAGATGCCCTCCGTGGTGTTGATACCGCCCTGCGTCAGCAGCCACTCCGGCACTCCCGTCTCGTCGGAAACAGCGCGCACGAATTCCGGTGTTATATCTGACAATTCGATCTCCTAAACCCTGCGCGGTGGAACACTGACGGCGGGAGGCCGGGAGCCAAGCAAGGCCGACACCAACGCAGGCCCTGCCTCGACGCTCACAACGACCGCCCGCCGCAGCCGTCCGCCCAAGGTCCAACCACCGGCATGGGAGCGGTGGCCGCAGCACGCGCCCCGAGCGGACAAATCGGCCAAACTCACGAAGGCCGAAGGAAACCTTCGCACCTGGGCTAGGCCGGTCAATCATGCAGTCACACGACTTTTTTCGGCTTTGTCGCGCAGGTCTGCGGCTTCCTCCGCGACTGCGCGGCGGGCGGCAGCTTCCAGCCGTTCCGCCCTGCGCGCTGCCCTGGCGTCGAGTCGCTGTGCAAGGCGTACGGCGCTCCGGCGCTGGTATTCCTGCCCGAGCAGATAACGCAATCGCGCAGAAACCATCTGGCACGTCTGGTCGATGTTCGTGGTCGAAAGGCGACCCGGCACGGCCACTTCCAGCCGCAGGCGGTGTGGCAGCGGGCTGAATTGCTGAACGGTCATCAGCGGCCACCGCAGCTGCGGTACTCGCAACCTTCATACGGTTCGGCTGACACCGTAGTGGGGTCGTGCAGAACAGGCGCAGGGGTTCCCTTGTGGAAGGCGTCCATAAGACGCCGGTGATTGTCCTTGGCGATAGCCAGTTGCCGCGCCTTGACGACCTTATCGGCCTGGGCATCAGCCAAATCTGGGATACGGACCGAGAGTGCTTGTAAAGTGAGCAAAACTGCCACTGATCAGCCTGTAGCCCGTCGCCGCCGTCGGCGCAGCGGCTGTGTTCAAGCGCCAGCCGAAACTGTGGTCACTTACCTGCGTGTGTCGACATCCGAACAGGCGCTGTCCGGGCTTGGGCTTGAAGCTCAGCGGGTCACCGTCGCGGCCTACGCCGAACGCAGAGGACTGACGATCGTGGGCGAGTACTGCGACGAGGGCATCAGTGCAAGGTCGCTGAAGGGCCGTCCTGCTGCGCTCGCCGCGCTTGAGGTAGTACTCGGCGGGCAGGCCGCCGGCCTGCTGGTGGCGAAGATGGATCGGTTGAGCCGTTCAGTCGTGGACGGTGCGGGTTTGATGGAGCGCGCTGCCCGCGAAGGCTGGGCGCTGCACTTCGCCGACCTCGATATCGACACGAGCACTCCGGCGGGCGAGATGGCGGCCAATATCATCATTTCCGGGTCACAGTACGAGCGGCGGTTGATCAGCCAGCGCACCCGAGATGCTCTGGCGGCCAAGCGTGCTCGGGGAGAGCGACTTGGCGCAGTGCCGGCACTACCGTTAGCGGTGACCCGTCGGATTATCTGTGAGCGTGCCAACGGAATGACATTCCAGTCGATCGCTGATGGCCTAATGGCCGATGGGGTCTCAACCGCGCGAGGTAACACGCGTTGGTATCCGGCCACAATCAAGGCAGTCTGCTTGAGCGATAACGCCGCCGCGCTCCGATAGCTGTACCGCAGCTGCGAAGAATCTCCGGCTGTGTCCGTACCAGCCGACTGGATGACATCTGCCGACCTCAGCCCTCGTTTTGAGACGCCACCTACGACGCGGCAGATGGATTGCTCGGCGGATGCAACACGGGTTAGATGAGCGTGGGGAGGGCGTATTCTGCGCGTCCACACCGGCGCTAACGGGTGGGGGTCCGTGATGTTGCTAAACCGTCGGCAGTTGGGTCTTGGCTCGGTTCTCGTGTTGCTGACGGCGTGTTCGTCACGGCCGGACCATCGTGCGCCGCGACCCGTCAAGGGTCACCCGCGCCTGTTGGTGACGGAGTCGGATCTGGATCGTCTGCGCCAGTGGGCATCTGACGCGAATCCGGTATACAAGGATGGGCTTTCGGTGCTTGTCGCGAAGGCGAAGAAGGGCATGGATGACGGCCATGTGCCGGCCGAGGATGCTGGGTCCGACGCCTATGAGACCTATCCGACGGAATGGTATGCAGAGCTGTTCGCGTTCATGTCGCTGATAGAGCGGGATCGATCCGCCCGCGACGAGTATGGGCGCCGAGCTCGAAAACTGTTGATGCACATCATCGATAAGGCATCCGCAGGCGTTGGCGCCGACGACCAACCCTTCCGCGGCCCTCGCTTCGCCACCTTTGACCGGTCGCGCTGGAACGGGGAGGCTTTCGGATTGGCGGTCGACTGGGCGTACGCGTACTTCTCCCCCGACGACAAGCGCCGCATCCGCGACGTATTTCTGCGTTGGTCGGCGGAGCAGTTTGCAGCGTACCCGTCAGAGCAGGGCGGAGGTGGCGCGGCCGATTTCCGCAAGGATGGCCCCTTCAACGATCCCGCGTTGCTCAACAATCAAACCCAGGTGCGTTGGTCTATGAACAACTATTACAACGCTCACATGCGCAATATGGGTCTGATGGCGATGGCCCTCGATGCTGGCGACGACCCTGACGACAAGTTGCACAACTACCTCCGCAACGCCAGCAGTCAGTGGCTGTACATGACTGACCACGCAATGCGGACTGTGTCGGCAGGCGGCCTATCACCGGAGGGCACCGAATACTCGATGACCGCACTGGCATTCCACGCTCAGTTCCTCGTCGCGATGCACACCGCGGGCCTTGATGACGCCGCTAAGTGGGGACCACAGATAGTCATGGCCGCAAATCCGTTCTGGGCGGATTCCATGTTCGCCAACTTCCACACGCTGCCGCCCAAACCAACGCCGGCGCCGCCCGGCGCGGACGAGTCCGGGGACATCTATCAAGTAGCCGCCTATGGTGATCTTCAGGTTTATGCGGCTCCCGATCTGACGAATACTCTTGCACCAATGGCGATTTACGCCCGCTCGCGCGGTGACCAAGCGACCGTCGACGCGTGCCGTTGGCACATGATCAATGTGCCTGCGGGCGGCGCAGGCTCTCTGCTCGACCGCGTCGGCTCCACCGACCAGTTCAACACCGCGATCCTGTATTTCCTGACCCTCGACCCAGACGCGCCACAGCCAAAGGACCCCCGGTCGAGCCTTCCGCTGGAGCACAAGGTGAGTGGGCTGAATAGGTTCTTCTCCCGCACGTCGTGGTCCGACGACGCGCGCATGTTCACCTACGCATTGACCTGGAAGACCATCGACCACCAGGGCGGTGACGGCAACGAATTCGAGTTTTTTCGTAAAGGCGAATGGCTGACCAAACAGCGGACCGGCTACGACACCACGTGGTATTCCGACTACCACAACACCTTGACGATCGAGAACGCGCCGCTACCCCCGGATAGCGAAGAGCGCTACCTCGATCTCGCGCGGCGCGGCGCCCAGGTTCCCCTTGTTGCGAAAAGCGATCCGGTGCTCATTGCCCAAAGCAGCACCGAGACATACTTCTACGCGTGCGGCGACTCTACTAATTTGTACAACGAGCCAGACCGTGACCGCACCGAGGTTGCCCACGCCAGCCGGTCGTTGGTGTGGCTGAAGCCTGACCACGTCGTCGTCTACGACCGAGCCGAAACCCACACCGACGGTCGGTTCAAACGTTTCTGGTTGCAGTCAGCCGCCCCGTTCGAGGTGACCGGCACCCAAGCCGGAGTGAAAACCCCTGCAGCGCAACGTCTTTATAGCACCACGCTGCTACCCGAAGGCGCGACGATCCGGGCCGGCGACGACGAACCAGACGTCGGACGCCCGTCGGCCGGCGAGCCGATGCAGCACCGGCTGATGGTAGAGGCCTCGGGTGCCCCGCGCAGCGTGCGCTTCCTACACGTTCTGCAGGGCGCGGACGATTCTGCTCTCCGCGACGCGCCGGCGCTGATCCGCAGCACGGTGGGGAGGCCCTATGAGGGCGCGGTGGTCGGCACAACCGAGGTGGTCTTTCCCGTCACGCTAGGCAGAGACCCAGCGTCCGTGACGGTTCCCGTCCCGCCCGGTGTTTCGCGGCTGCTCGTCACTGGCCTTGACACTAAAGCCGGCTACCGCGTCGAACGGCGGGGCGGTGACATGACCGTCACCCCTGGGGGCGACAGGAACACGGATGGCGGGGGAGTGCTCGTCATCCGTATGTGAACATCCTGATCGAAGACGGGCGTTCTCCAACTGCTTTGTGGCTGTGGGTGTTAACCGACGGGTAGGCCGCCGGATCGCCGTGCTTGCGGCCGAGGGCTTCGAGAAGGTCGAGTTGACGATACCGATGCGCGCGTTGCAACTTGCAGGCGCAAAGGTCGATGTCATTTCTCTGCGGCACGAACGGATACGAGGAGTGAACCTGCCGTCAAGCGTGGAAAGGCCAACCGGAAGGCACTCGCGGCCCGCGCCGACGCCACCAACGCTCCCTACTTGGCCGCCGACTCAGCCAGGTTGGCACCACCGCCTGGGTTGCCAATCACACGGAAGGTCGGCGTCGGGGTAGTAGTAGCTGCCATCATCGTAGGCATGTTCGTTTTGATGGGAATTATCAACGATATCGAAGACGGTCTGCATGATGTCAACGAGACCAGCCAGAAATGACCTCGTTCACGTCGGGACCTGATGTGGACCCTGCCTTGCGGACCGCGGCCAGAATT
>JAVROG010000250.1:0-3755 GCA_032162865.1 Mycobacterium sp.
AGTGCAGTACTTTCGGTGACACCAGCACCGTCGTCAGCGCGGCCATCGCCGCGCCCACCGCGGCGAAGAGCCCGAAGTGGTGCACCCACTTGGTCGGGGTGAACATCAGGAAGAACATGGTGCCGAAGATGACACCCATCAGGCGCCACGCCGGCCCGCGGGCCACTCCTGGAACTCGCTTGCGCCGCAACATGATGAACACGGCCGTGAAAAGGCACAACGCCGTGATCAGGAAGCCGAACCGGCGCGCCAGCGACCCGTCGACGGTGGGCAGGATCAGGTAGTAGTAGCGCAGGTTTTCGGTATACCAGGCCTGGCTGGGGCCGATCGCGGTGCGAATCCTGGTGGCTTCCAACACTGTTGACAGCGTCTGGTCGGCGAACACCACGGTGAGGATGACCGTGCCGGCGGCCAGCATGGGTGCCACCAACGGCAACGTGCCGACCAGGCGGTGGCGGCGGACCAAGATGCGCAGGATCGGACGGCCACCGGCGATCAATGCGGCCACGGCGATCAACCCGGTGGGCTGAACGCCGAGCGTGAATGCGGCCGTGATGACGGCCAGCGCGGCGGGCGTCAGTCGGCTGTAGCGCATCGAGCGTTCGATCAGCACGTAGGTGATCAGCGAACCGACGGCGATGATCGGCTCGGGCCGCAGACCGTTGTCGAACGGCATCCACGCGGTCAGCAGGACCAAGCCCGCCGCCCAGTTGGCGGCCTTGCTCGATGTCACGGCCGGCCCCAACCGGGGCAGCACCTCACGTGACAGCAGCAGCCAGCACACCAGCCCCGCGATCAGATCCGGCAGCCGCATCCACAGGCTGGCGTCGCTGACGTGGGTCATCAGCGCCAGCAAGTTGTAGTACCAGCCGAACGGGTCCTCCGGGCTGCCGAACCAGCGGAAGTAGTTGGACATGTAACCGGCGTGGTCGGCGACCCGCGCCATGCCCAGGATGTAGCCGTCGTCGGAGGAGTTCGCCCCGATCACATGCCACAGCAGGAAGCCGAACGTCACCGTGGCGTCGGCCAGGGTGAACTTGCGCCAGTTCGCCGGAATGAGCCGGCGCATCCGGTGACCGTCGAGCTGGTCCAGTCGCCACAGGGCGACTAGCGAGACGATGGTGGACAGGATGGCGCCCACCATCGCCAGCAGCTTCAACGTTGTTGGGGTGGTGGAGAACCTGGTGTCGATGGTCGCGGAGAACTTCAACCCGGGTGGCGCGGGACCGGTCAGGTCGGTGAACACCCCGACGATTTGCGGACGCAGGTTGGGGTCGGCGAAACCTCCGGACTGGGGCTTGCCCGCGGCATCGGTCAGCCCGACAAAGGTGGCGAAAGTTCCGGCGCGCGTTGAGGTTATCTCGATCCGCCGGCACTGTGCGGACTCCGCTTGCTCGCGCGAGACGCTGGCAATGACCACGTTGCGGTCGGTGACGTCGACGCGCTTGCCGTTGACCACGACGAACAGCGCATTGAGCGCCGCATCCTTGCCCTTCTTCGGAGCCGTGCTCAACACGACACCGCCGTCGGCCGGCAGGCCGCGCACCACGGCGCACGGCACGGTGGCCGTGACGTCGACCGGAGATAGCGAAATCAACGGTGCTGTAACGCTATTCAGTTGACCCTGCTGCGGCCAATTGAGCATCGCCGTCGTCTGCACGACCGGTAGCAACGGTGTGGCCACCGACAGCACGAAGCCGATCAGTCCGGCGATCGTGGCGACCCACCGCGTCGTCCGGACGTCGCGGGCGGCGGCGACGTCTGCTTGTTTTTCGATGACCTGGCTCATGGCAGTGCCCGAATCGGACCTTGGCGGCTCCAGCCGTTCACGGTCATCACACCCTGTTCGATGACGGCATTCGGCGCCTGATCGCTCGGCACCAGCGGGTAGTACTGCTCGACCGATCCCCAATCGCGATACCAGTCGCCGCGCAGGTAGGTCGAGATCGTCGAGGTCCGCAGCAGCACCTGGGTGAACAGGAACGGGCCGCCGGTCCCGCTGGCCTCCCAACCGTTCGACGACGACGCTGTCTGTTTGTGGTCGGGCAGGATGCGGTAATCCGGAAGCTCGGCCACCCCAAGGTGTTCGGAGAACGGCCGCTGACACGAGAAGTTGGCCGCGGTCGCGATGTCCATCAGCACGGGTTTCTGCGATCCGATCAGTTGTTGCAGCGTTTCCAGCACCGGCACCCGAGGCGGCGTGAACGCGAACCACTGATCTTGGCTGAGGTTCGGGTCGTAGGCGACGATGCGTGCCACGTTGGCCTCCGGTGGTGCCCAGGTCAGTGGAAAGCGCAGATTGCGCCAGGCCGGTTCGGGCCCGATGTCGATGGGCTGCACCTCCCCGAGCGGCTGGGTGGTCCCGTCGGGCCGAGAGATGCCCCACTGCAATTTCATCGACTGTCCGTAAGTGAAGGTGCCGTCCTCCTTGTACGACCAGATGGCCCCGGCTGCCGATACCACCACGATCGGCCGGTCGGCGGTCCGTGGCGGCAACTGGTACCAGGCAGAGGTGGCAGTGGCGGCCAAGGAGTTCTCGCCGTAGCTGCCCATCACCGGCGTGCGGGCCGGGTCGAGGCCGAACGGTAGTGCCACGTTCGACCCGTTCACCCCAACCGGGCCTTTCCCACCGGCCGTGCCTGCAGAGTCACTCATGGCGGCGTTGGGCTTGTTCGGTGACGCGTCGGAATTCACCACCCCTGGTTTGGTCACCACCGGGTACGACCTCAGGTCATCACCAACCCCGTCGGGTTTGAAGCCCACCGGGTTGACGCCCCCGAGCGGACCGTCGGGCCCGAACGTCTGTCCCGGAACCGGTTGCAGCAGGCCAACATTGGGGTCGGGCTCGGTCAGCACGTCGTCGCCCATGGCGCAACTGGTGGGCGAGAGCGCCGAACTGATCGCGGCGAGATTGGCCTTGCCGGTGGTGTAGAGCGGATAGCGGAACACCGCGCCCTTGGCCAGCGATGCGACCTCACCGACGACCATGATCGTCGCGACCACCAGCAGTGGAGTCGACGCCAGCACCCGGTTGCGCCGGTTGTCCGTCACTTCGGTGTGGCCGGCGTAGTCCATCCGGAAGTGCTGCCAGGCGGCGAGCAAGCCCGTCGCGATCGACAAGGCCAGGAACATCGACGTGACCGGATGACTGGCGATCACCGGCTGGATGTCGAACCATGGGACGCCGTAGTTGCCGACGTAGAACCAACCGTTGACGCCCGACGTCGCCACAGCCAGCACGAACAGCAGCGCGGTCACGTACAGCGTCAGGTTTCGGCGGTTGTGTAGACCGATGCGGGCCAGCGCGAAAGCGGTGACCGCCCCGAGTGCGCCGGCCAGCCCCGCGAATGCACCGAACTGAATCGCCCACTTCGTCGGAGTGAAGGTCAAGAGCAGCAGGCCGAACGCGGTGGTGCCGACCAATCGCCACGCCGGGCCGCTGGCTACCCCGGGGATCCGGCCGCGGCGCAGCAGGATGACCAGCATCCCGAACAGGCACAGCAGCAGCACCAGCACGGCGAACCGCCGCGCCATCGACCCGTCCGGGTTGGATTCCACCGTGAGGAAGTAGTAGCGCAGCCAGTCCTGATACCACGCGATCGTCGGGCCGACCTTGTATTTGATCCGGGCCGACTCGGCGACAGTGGCCAGCGTCTGCGACCGGAACACCACGACGTTGATAAGCGACAGCGACGCGGCCAGCACCGCCAACGGCGCCAGCAGGCCGTCAGTTGCCCTGCGCCGCATGATGATCT
>JAVROG010000251.1:0-16953 GCA_032162865.1 Mycobacterium sp.
TGGCGCGGAGCTTGGCGATTCTGGCGGCGACACCGGCGGTCGACGGCGTGGTGCTGGTCCCGGATGCCCTGATCGACCTTGGTTCGCCGTTGTGGACGAGACCGTCGGGTCGGGCCCCGTTCACCGCGGTGCTGCTGAGCCGAAGCGACATCGCTGACCTGCCACTGGATCCGCCGCGCGGACCCGTGCAATTCCTCTGCGCGACACCGATCACGGCGACCGAGGCGGCGTGGGTGCGGCTCAAGGGCGCGCAGGCCATGCGACAGGCGTGGGAGAACGACGGCGTCGACGTGCGGGACCCGAATCGCCGTGCGGTACAACCGGGTTAGAGCCAGTCCCGCTTGCGGAAATTGAAATACAGGTAGATGCAGACGATGATCATTATGCCAACGACTGTGGGGTAGCCCCACTTCTCGTTCAGCTCGGGCATGTCGTGGAAGTTCATGCCGTAGATCCCGGCGACCATGGTGGGCACCGCGACGATGCCGGCCCAGGCCGAGATCTTGCGCATATCGCTGTTCTGCTGCATCCCCACCCGGGCCAACGCGGCCTGCACCAGCGAGTTGAGCATGTCGTCATAGGCGACGATCTGATCCGCGGCCTCCGACTGATGGTCGGCGACGTCGCGCAGATAGCGCCGCACTTCCTTGGAGATCAGGTCTTTGCTCTCGGTCTGCATTTTCTGGAATGCCACTGACAGCGGGGCGACGCACCGACGCATCTCGACGACTTCCCGCTTGAGCAGGTAAATCGGTTCGACGTCAATCGTTTTGCCGGGCGAGAAGGCCACTTCCTCGATGGCGTCGATATCGCATTCCATGTGATTGGTCACGTCGAGGTAGTGATCCACCACATAGTCCGAGATGGCGTGCATCACGGCGTAGGGACCTAGCCGGAGGTGGCGCGGGTTGGCATCCATTCGCTTGCGGACCTCGGAGAGCCCGCCGTGTTCGCCGTGTCGGACCGTGACCACGAAATCCTTGCCGACGAAGATCATGATCTCGCCGGTTTCGACGATCTCGCGGGCCAGCACCACCGATTCGTGTGGGACGTATTTCACGGTTTTCAGGACCAGGAACAGCGTGTCGTCGTATCGCTCCAGCTTGGGCCGCTGATGAGCGTGGACGGCGTCCTCCACCGCCAATGGGTGCAGCCCGAAGACATCCGCCACTTCCTGCATCTGGCTCTCGTCGGGCCCATGTAGCCCGATCCAGACGAAGGCGCTCGGCGCAGTGTCTTCGGTCGCGTCCTGCTGAGTCCGTTCCATCTCGCGGACCCTGGCCAAAGCAGCCCGGAACGGGAGCTTGCCGGGCAATCGGTGGCCGTCGACATAGACGCCGCAGTCGACCAACGCGGCGGCACCGTTGGCAGTGGGCTGCTGCTGCTCTTTCGGTTCCTGAGGCTTGGGTCGCGCAACGGGTCTAAGGACTTCAGGCAATGCGTCGAATCCTGGGAACACATCAACCTCCGATCGCTTTCGCAGGTCAGACCGGCGGTGGTCCATGGTACGCGTCCTGAACCAGCGCGGAGGAACGATGTGCGTCGTCAACAGCTAATTCCCAGCGAGCTGACGATGAACAGCCGGTGCGCGCCGGACCGAAGATTTTGCGGCGGTGGCGGTGCGCTAGTTTCGACCCGAAACCACGGTGTCTTTTCGAAGATCGTTAAAGGAGCAGAACCGACGTGAGCGCAAGTCCTCTGAAGGTCGCCGTCACCGGTGCCGCCGGCCAGATCGGCTACAGCCTGTTGTTCCGCCTGGCCAGTGGATCGCTGCTGGGCCCGGATCGTCCGATCGAGCTGCGTCTGCTCGAGATCGAGCCTGCGCTCAAGGCGCTCGAGGGCGTCGTGATGGAGCTCGACGACTGCGCCTTCCCGCTGCTGGCCGGCGTCCAGATCGGCGCGGACGCCAACAAGATTTTCGACGGCGTGAACCTGGCCCTGCTGGTCGGCGCCCGTCCGCGGGGACCGGGCATGGAGCGCGGCGACCTGCTGGAAGCCAATGGCGCGATCTTCACGGCCCAGGGCAAGGCCCTCAACGAGGTCGCCGCGGACGACGTCCGCATCGGCGTGACCGGCAACCCGGCCAACACCAACGCGCTGATCGCGCTGAGTAACGCCCCCGACATCCCGAAGGAGCGGTTCTCAGCGCTGACCCGCCTAGACCACAACAGGGCGATCTCGCAGCTGGCCAAGAAGACCGGCGCCGCGGTCACCGACATCAAGAAGATCACGATCTGGGGCAACCACTCGGCCACCCAGTACCCCGACATCTTCCACGCCGAGGTCGGCGGCAAGAACGCGGCCGAGGTGGTCAACGACCAGGACTGGATCGAGAACGACTTCATTCCGACCGTGGCCAAGCGCGGCGCGGCGATCATCGATGCCCGCGGCGCCTCCTCGGCGGCCTCGGCGGCCTCGGCGACCGTGGATGCCGCCCGCTCCTGGCTGCTGGGTAGCCCCGAGGGCGACTGGGTGTCGATGGCGGTCCTGTCCGACGGCTCCTACGACGTGCCGGAGGGGATCGTCTCGTCGTTCCCGGTGACCACCAAGGACGGCAACTGGTCGATCGTGCAAGGACTGGAGATCGACGAGTTCTCCCGGGGCCGCATCGACAAGTCGACCGCCGAGTTGACCGACGAGCGAAGCGCCGTCACCGACCTGGGCTTGATCTGAGCGGATTAGGGGCAGGTGGTAACGGCCAGTACCCTGGGGCCGTGTCGCAAATGCTTCAAGCAGCGGAGCGCAACTATGAGCAGAATTCCCAAGTTGTCGTCACCGACCGAGAGATCTTCGACGCACACGTGGGCGGCAAGCTGTCCGTGGGTCTGACGGCTTCGCTGAATACTCAGCGTTCGCTGTCGATCGCCTACACCCCGGGTGTGGCGCAGGTCAGTCGTGCGATCGCGGCGGATCCCACCCTGGCCGCCCGCTACACCTGGGCCAGTCGGTTGGTCGCCGTCGTCAGCGACGGCAGCGCGGTACTCGGTCTCGGCGACATCGGGCCGGCCGCGTCGTTGCCGGTGATGGAAGGCAAGTGCGCACTTTTCAAGGCGTACGGCGGGCTGGACGCGATCCCGATCGTGCTGGACACCAAGGATCCCGACGAGATCGTCGAAACCCTGGTGCGGCTGCGCCCGACGTTCGGTGCCGTCAACCTTGAGGACATCTCGGCGCCGCGCTGCTTCGAGATCGAGCGACGGGTCATCGAGGCACTGGACTGCCCGGTGATGCATGACGACCAACACGGCACGGCGATCGTCGCGCTGGCGGCGCTGATGGGTGCCACTAAGGTCCTCGGCCGCGATATGGAGTCGATGCGGGTGGTGGTCTCCGGCGCCGGGGCGGCGGGCGTCGCGTGCACGAATCTCCTTCTCGCCATGGGGATTTCAAACATCACGGTGCTGGACTCGCGCGGCATCGTGCACGCCGGTCGGGGCGGCATGAACAGCGTCAAGGTCGATCTGGCCGGGCGCACCAATCCCGACGGTCGGACCGGCGGCGTGTTCGAAGCCCTCGACGGCGCCGACGTTTTCCTCGGGGTGTCCGGGGGCGTGGTTCCCGAAGAGTCGATCGCCAGAATGGCGCCGAATGGGATCGTGTTCGCGTTGTCCAATCCGGACCCCGAAATCCATCCCGACATCGCGGCCAGGTACGCGGCGGTGGTGGCCACCGGACGCAGCGATTTCCCGAACCAGATCAACAACGTGCTGGCGTTCCCCGGGATCTTCCGGGGTGCCCTCGACGTCGGGGCGCGCCGCATCACCCAGAAAATGATGCTGGCCGCGGCCGAGGCGATCTACGCGGTGGCCAGTGAAGACCTCGCGATCGACCGGATTGTGCCCAGCCCGCTGGACCCGCGCGTCAGCATTGCGGTTGCCAGGGCGGTGGCTATGGCTGCCGAAGCCCCCGACTGGGAGTGAGCATCGGAAGGCTGGCCGCGCTGGCGCTGGCCCTGCTCTGGGCCCCCGTCCTGGTTCTCACCGGATGCTCGGAACGCCCCGGTGACCGTCACTCCGAGTTGGTGGTCGGTTCCTCAGCGGACGCCGACACAAAGGTGCTGGCCGCCGTCTACGTCTCGGCGCTGCGGTCCTACGGTTTTGCCGCGCGCGCCGATACCGCCGAAAACCCGATGGCCAGACTGGACTCCGGCGCATTCACCGTCGTCCCTGCCTTTACCGGCAGGGTGTTGCAGAGCCTGCAGCCTGGCACTACCGCGCTGTCCGACACTGCGGTCTACCGCGCGATGAACTCCGCACTGCCCGAGGGCATCGCCGCGGGCGACTACACCACCGCGGCCGAGGACAAGCCGGCGCTGGTGGTGACCGGGGCGACCTCCCACGCCTGGGGTGGCAGCGACCTGACCCTGCTGCCCGGCCACTGCGCCGGATTGGTCGTAGGCGTCACACGCAGCTTGCGGGCACCCACCGAGGTGGGCGGCTGCCGGCTCCCACCACCACGCGAATTCCCGGATGACACAACGATGTTCGCGGCGCTGCGGTCCGGAGAACTGACCGCTGCGTGGGCAGCGACCGCCGATCCCGGCATTCCGTCGGATTTGATCGCCTTGGCCGACGGCACACCCGCGCTGATTCAGGCCGAGAACGTGGTGCCGTTGTATCGGCGCAACGCGCTGAGCACCCGCCAGCTGCTGGCGATCAACGAGATAGCCGGCGTGCTGGACACCGCCGCGCTGGCCGATATGCGCCGCAGAGTGGCCGCCGGCGCCGAACCGCAGGCGGTGGCCGACGGCTGGTTGGCGGAGCACCCGTTGGGGCGCTGAAAAGTGGATTTCGGTTTGGACGTCCTGGTCTCGGGGGCCAGCATCGCCGGCCCGGCGGCAGCCTTCTGGCTCCGGCGCGCTGGCCACCGAGTGACCCTGGTGGAACGGGCTGTGGAGCTGCGGGAGGCGGGACAGAACGTCGATGTCCGCGGGCCCGCCCGGGAAGTGCTGCGCCGGATGGACCTTGAAGACGAGGCGCTGGCGCAGAACACCGGTGAGCGCGGTATCCGTTTTGTCGACGAGCACGACGCAGTGCTGGCTGAGTTCCCGGCCGGCCGAGGCGACAGCGCCGGAGCGACCGCAGAGCTGGAAATCCTGCGCGGAGCGCTGGCCGCAATACTCGTGAAAGCCGGTGAATCTCAAGTCGATTACGAGTTCGGCGACCAGATCATGCAGGTTGTCCAACGCGGCGACAAGGTAATTGTCGCCTTTGCCGGTGGAACGCAGCGCGCCTTCGATCTCCTGGTGATTGCGGAGGGAGTCCAGTCGTTTACCCGCGGAATGGTATTCGGCGAAGTACCGACGCGCCGTCTAGGCCTCTATACCGCTTACGGCTCGATCGAGCGGCACCCCGACGACGACGATTGGTGGACGTGGTTCAACGCGGTCGGCGGGCGCGCAATCACCGTGCGACCCGACAACGTGGGTACCACCCGGGTCGCGTTGTCATTCTTGTCCAGCCGGCAGAATTACCAGGATCTGAAGTTGGCCGAGCAGCGAGAAGCTTTGCGTGTCAACTACTCCGGCGTCGAGTGGAAGGCGCCACGCATTCTCGATGCGCTCGCCAGTACGAAGGAACTCTACGTCGACGACCTCACCCAGGTGCGGGCACCGACCTTGGTTCGCGGACGCGTCGTCTTGCTCGGCGACGCGGCCTGGTGCGCCACCCCGATCAGCGGAATGGGAACGTCACTCGCTCTGACCGGCGCCTACGTTCTCGCCGGCGAGTTGACATCGGCATCGGTAACTGAGGACGGCTTGCGGGCATTCGAGAGACGCATGCGTCCGTTGGTGCGTCGGGCGCAGAAGCTGCCACCCGGCGCGCCCAGGCTGGCTCACCCCAAGTCCCGCGCCGGTGTGGCGGCGTTGCGGACTGCCCTGCGCGTTGTCGGATCGCGCCCGGTGCAGATCGCCGCGCGACGCATGTCATCCACGACTTCCGCCTCGGACAGCCTGCCGCGCTACGAATCGCTCGGGGGATGACGTTCCTGGGCGACTAAGTTGCCGTCGCCGGAACGTCGTCGTCGTCGCTACTCGGCAGCGCTTCGGCTCCGGGAGTCGCCGGGGCGAGCACCTCTTCGTCCTCGGCTGGATCGGTAGCTGCGCCTGATTCGGGAGATGTCATGACGGTCGTATGCCCGTTCACCTCGGTTGGCTGTTGCTTGGGCGGGATGAGCCGACTGATGATCAGCTCCACGATCCGCTGATAGCCCGAACCGGTCACCCGCACCATAAGATCCAGGAGCTTCGCGTCCGGGCCGACTAGCACCCGCGCCCTGTCCTTGCGGACCGCTTCCAGGATGATTCGTGCGGCTCGCTTCGGGC
This sequence comes from Mycobacterium sp., assembly GCA_032162865.1. Lineage (GTDB taxonomy): Bacteria > Actinomycetota > Actinomycetes > Mycobacteriales > Mycobacteriaceae > Mycobacterium. The sequence continues at coordinate 6,326 of JAVROG010000251.1, forward strand.
TGGTGTTGGCCAGCCGCTTGTCGAACAGCTGGGCCAGCTCGTCACGGTCAAGCCCCTCGGCCACGGTGGCGTTGCGGGCGATCGCGGTCTTGATTCCGCCCGGGTGCACCGTGGTGACCCCCACCGGGTGTCCGTGCAGCCTCATTTCCTGGCGCAGCGCCTCGGTGTAACCGCGGACGGCGAACTTGGCCGAGTTGTAGGCGGAATAGCCGGGCACCGAGAACAACCCGAAGACGCTGGAGATGTTGATGACGTGGCCGTCCCCCGAGGCGATCAGGTGTGGAAGGAACGCCTTGGTGCCGTTGACCACTCCCCAGAAGTCGATGTCCATGACCCGTTCGATGTCTTTGAACTGCTCGACTTCGACGTCACCGGTGTGGCCGATCCCGGCGTTGTTGTAAATCTGGTTGACCTTGCCAAAGTGCTCATTGACCTCGTCGGCGTAGAGCAGGAAACGCTCCCGTTCGGTGACGTCGAGCCGGTCGGCCTTGACCGGTGCACCGATTGCTCTGAGCTTCTCCTCGGTCTGCGCCAGTCCCTCGGCGTCGACATCGCAGATTGCCAGACTGGCACCGGAGCGGCCCAGTTCGATCGCCAACGCCTGCCCGATGCCCGAACCGGCACCGGTCACCACGGCTACTTTTCCGGCGAACCCCTCCATGAGCAACCCTCCCTCGTATCGGCTCTCGTCGAGGCTAGCCGGTACCGGCGGTCCCCCGTAGCAGCGGCCCTTCGGTGTTTGGTCAAAGCCAGCCCTGAGCAGCGGCAAGCCGTACCGTAGGTATCGATTCGGGCTCCGTCGATGACGGAGGGGGCAGCATCCTCATTCCAGGTCGGCGGCAACGGCGCTACGGGCGGTTCCGGCGCGTCGGGCTAGCCCAGATTCACCGCACGAGCGTCCGCAAAATGCCACCCGACGCGGCGTGTCGCTGCGCAGACACGCGCGCTCGCGGACCAGGGGGGCTAAACCGATCAGCCGAACGCGGTGTCGATGATCTCCTGCTGTTCGACGGCGTGCACCTTGGACGAACCCGATGACGGCGCCGACATCGCCCGGCGCGAAATCCGTTTGATTCCGGTGAGCTTGTCGGGCAGCAACTCGGGCAGCGTCAGCCCCAACGACGGCCACGCACCCTGGTTGGCGGGTTCTTCCTGGACCCAGAAGAACTCCTTGGCGTTCCCGTAGCTGTCCAGTGTCTCGGCGAGCCGGCGCCTGGGCAGCGGGGCGAGCTGCTCAATCCGTACGATCGCCACGTCGTCGCGCTTCTCCTTAGCCTTGCGGGCGGCCAGCTCGTAGTAGATCTTGCCGCTGGTCAACAGGATCCGGGTGACCTTGCTGCGGTCGCCCACGCCTTCGTCGTAGGTCGGTTCCTCGATCACCGAGCGGAACTTCATCTCGGTGAATTCCTTGATATCGCTGACCGCGGCTTTGTTGCGCAGCATCGACTTCGGCGTGAACACAATCAGCGGCCGCATCACCCCATCGAGCGCGTGCCGGCGCAGCAGGTGGAAGTAGTTGGCCGGGGTCGACGGCACCGCAATCGTCATCGACCCTTCCGCCCAGAGCTGCAGGAACCGTTCGATCCGGCCGGACGTGTGGTCCGGACCTTGGCCCTCATGTCCATGCGGCAGCAGCAGCACCACGGTGGACAGCTGGCCCCATTTGGCCTCACCGGAACTGATGAACTCGTCGATGATCGATTGCGCGCCGTTGACGAAGTCGCCGAACTGTCCCTCCCACAACACCACCGCTTCCGGGTTGCCGACCGTGTAGCCGTACTCGAAGCCGACGACCGCGTACTCCGACAGGGGAGAGTCGTAGACCAGGAACTTGCCCCCGGTGGGGTGGCCGTCCTGGTCGGCCGCGAGAAGCTGCAGGGGGGTGAATTCCGCGCCGGTGTTTCGGTCGATCAGCACCGACTGCCGCTGCGAGATGGTGCCGCGGCGCGAGTCCTGCCCCGACAGTCGCACCAGCTTTCCCTCGGCGACCAACGTGCCGAGGGCCAACAGCTCGCCGAAAGCCCAGTCGACCTTGCCCTCGTAGGCCATCTCCCGGCGCTTGTCCAGCACTGGCTGAACACGCGGGTGCGCGGTGAATCCCTCGGGTACGGACAGGAAGGCGTCGCCGATCGCGGCCAGCAGTGACTTGTCCACCGAGGTGTCCAGCCCGGCCGGGATCATCTGGTCGGCCTCGACCGATGCGCTGGGCAGCGCGCCGTGCTTCTCCAGCTCGCGGACCTCATTGAACACCTGCTCGAGCTGCCCCTGGTAGTCGCGCAACGCGTCTTCGGCTTCCTTGAGGGAGATGTCGCCACGGCCGATCAGGGCTTCGGTGTAGCTCTTGCGGACGCCGCGCTTGATGTCGACGACGTCATACATGTACGGGTTGGTCATCGACGGGTCGTCGCCCTCGTTGTGACCGCGCCGGCGGTAGCACAGCATGTCGATGATGACGTCTTTCTTGAACCGCTGCCGGAAGTCCACGGCCAGTCGCGCCACCCACACGCACGCTTCGGGGTCGTCACCGTTGACGTGGAAGATCGGTGCGCCGATCATCTTCGCCACGTCGGTGCAGTACTCACTGGACCGGGAGTACTCCGGCGCCGTGGTGAAACCGATCTGGTTGTTGACGATGAGGTGAATGGTGCCACCGACGCGGTAGCCGGGCAGGTTCGCCAGGTTCAGCGTTTCGGCGACCACGCCCTGACCGGCGAAGGCGGCGTCTCCGTGCAGCATGAACGGGACCACCGAGTAAGCCTTTTCGCCGTCGCTGTCATCGGCTCCATGGTCGAGCAGATCCTGCTTGGCCCGCACCAGGCCCTCGAGCACCGGGTCGACCGCTTCGAGGTGTGACGGGTTGGCGGTCAGCGATACCTGAATTTCGTTGTCGCCGAACATCTGCAGATACACGCCAGTGGCGCCGAGGTGGTACTTGACGTCACCGGAGCCGTGCGCCTGAGACGGGTTCAGGTTGCCCTCGAACTCGCTGAAGATCTGCGAATACGGCTTGCCGACGATGTTGGCCAACACGTTGAGCCGGCCGCGGTGCGGCATCGCGATGACCACTTCGTCGAGGCCGTGCTCGGCGCACTGGTCGATCGCCGCATCCATCAGCGGGATCGTGCTCTCGGCGCCTTCCAGCGAGAACCGCTTCTGCCCCACGTACTTGGTCTGCAGGAACGTCTCGAAGGCCTCGGCGGCATTGAGTCGGCTCAAAATGTACTTCTGTTGAGCCACAGTCGGTTTGACGTGCTTGGTCTCCACCCGCTCTTCCAGCCACCGCAATTGCTCGGGGTCCAGGATGTGGATGTACTCGACGCCGATGTGGCGGCAGTAGGCGTCGCGCAGCAGGCCGAGCACATCGCGCAGCTTTTTGTACTCGGCGCCGGCGAACCCGCTTACCTTGAACACCCGATCCAGGTCCCACAGCGTCAGCCCGTGGGTCAGCACCTCGAGGTCGGGGTGGCTGCGGAACCGGGTGGTGTCCAGTCGCAGCGGATCGATGTCGGCCATCAGGTGGCCACGGTTGCGGTACGCTGCGATCAACTCCATGACCCGGGCGTTCTTGTCGACGATCGAGTCCGGGTTGTCGGTGCTCCAGCGGACGGGCAGGTACGGAATGCCCAACTCGCGGAAGATGTCGTCCCAGAAGGCATCTGAGAGCAGCATCTCATGGATGGTGCGCAGGAAATCGCCCGATTCCGCACCCTGGATGATGCGGTGGTCGTAGGTCGAGGTCAGGGTGATCAGCTTGCCGATTCCCAGTTCGGCGATCCGCTCTGCGCTGGCCCCCTGGAACTCGGCGGGGTATTCCATAGCGCCGACACCGATGATCGCGCCCTGGCCGGACATCAGCCGCGGCACCGAGTGCACGGTGCCGATGGTCCCCGGGTTCGTCAACGAAATCGTCACGCCGGCAAAGTCTTCGGCGCCCAGCTTGCCGTCGCGTGCGCGGCGCACGATGTCCTCATAGGCGGAGACGAATTCGGCGAAACGCAGTTCGTCGCAACGCTTGATGCCGGCGACTACCAGGGAACGCTTGCCGTCCTTGCCTTGCAGGTCGATGGCCAGGCCCAGATTGGTATGCGCCGGGGTGACCGCGTTGGGCTTGCCGTCGACCTCGGCGTAGTGCCGGTTCAGGTTCGGGAACTTCTTGACCGCCTGCACCAGCGCGTAACCCAGCAAGTGGGTGAAGGAGATCTTGCCGCCGCGGGTTCGCTTGAGCTGATTGTTGATGACGATCCGGTTGTCGATCAGCAGCTTTGCCGGAATGGCGCGGACGCTGGTGGCCGTCGGCACGTCCAGCGACGCCGACATGTTCTTGACGACGGCCGCGGCGGCGCCGCGCAACACCTGCATCTCGTCACCTTCGGCCGGTGCGGGCCCGGAAGCCTTCGGCGCGGGCTTTGCCGTGGCCGCGGCCGGCGTTGCGGCAGGCGATCCGTTGCCCGCCGCGGCGGACTTAGCGGGCTTGACGGGCTCAGGTGCCGACTTAGGCTGTGCGGCAGGCGCAGCGGGCTGTGCCTTGGGGGCCGGCTGGGCTTCGGCAGCTGGCTTGGTTTCGACAGGGCTGTCCTGGCCAGATTCGCCAGACGATTCGGGGTTGTAGTCAACCAGGAACTCGTGCCAGCTTGGGTCGACCGACGAGGGGTCGTCACGGAACTTGCGGTACATCTCCTCGACCAGCCACTCGTTTTGCCCGAATGGTGAACTTATGTTGGCCACGGCCGCTGTTCGCCTCGATTCTTTTGTTCGTTAGATCCTGCAAGCGCATCGCACAGCGCCTGCGACGCCGGGTCGCGGGGCGCCTCACACCCTCGGTGGCCGGGTCGGGGTTCCGGCCATTTCTGACCCATAAAGGCTAGCGCTTCGACCGCAATTCGCCAGCGTGACCAACCACCTTTTAGCTGGCATCCCGTACGGGCGGCAGCAGGTGCAGAGTTACCGGCCAGCGCGCCGGGGGCGGCCCGAACGCTGACCGCGAGTTACGGACGATCTTCTTGCTGACCACTCGGTTGCCAATCGCGCCGATGAGGGCGCCGATTCCCATCGGCATGAGCTTGCCGAACATGAGTGCGCCGCGTTTGAGGGCGAACCGCTTCATAACGTACTTGAGCATCCGCGAGTTGAACTTCGACAGAGCCGGCAGCGGTAGCGACGCCATGCTTTCCGAGACCCAGCCGCCTTTGGTCCGGCCCGGCCCGATCAAGTCGGAGACCGCGCCGGTGCCGTTGTCGCCCGCCAGGACGGCCAGGATCAGGGCACGACGGCGTTCCCGTTCGTCGAGTGGAATGCCGTACACCGAAGCCAGTGCCAGTACGAACAGCGCCGTGGTCTCCAGGAACACGGCGGTCTCCCCGGCAGCCGCAGACAAGGCGGCGATGGTGCCGATTCCGGGGAAGGTCGCCGTAGCGCCCACGGCCGCCCCACTGGCTGTCACCACCGATACGTAGCGCTTCTCGAGTCGCCCGGCGATCTCGGCGGGATCCGCACCCGGGGAAGCTTGACGCAGGCGGGCGACATACGCCTCGGCCGCTGGTCCCTGGATATGCGAGCTACGCTCGATGACCTGCGCCAACGCTCGTGAGGACATCGTCGGTCGGCCGGCGGTGTCAGCCGCCTGCAGGTCCTGTGTTGACTTCTTTCGTCGAAAGCTCATAGTGCCCTCTCCTAGGGATGGCGTCCTTTCAGGCTAACGCGCGTCCAGCAAAATACGTGCCGGGCAGACAACCTCACATGAACCGGTCACCGGCTCGTCGTTCGCGTCCTGGGCGCCCCTGGCGTCGCGGCCAAAGATCGCAATGGGCAGCACACCGTGAATAATGCGGGCTGGATCCTGCGCGAGGGATGCGGGGGAGCCGAAATGAGGTGCGATACATGAGCACGGCGACGAGTCGGGTGACCGGGGACAGCTTCTCCGGGAACCCCTGGGCCGTGCTGTGGGCGATGATGCTCGGCTTTTTCATGATCATGGTCGACTCGACCATTGTGGCCGTCGCCAATCCGACGATCATGACCGCGCTGCATACCGGTTACGGCACCGTGGTGTGGGTGACCAGCGCCTATCTGCTGGGATACGCGGTGGTGTTGCTGGTCGCCGGGCGACTGGGCGACCGTTTCGGCCCGAAGAATCTCTACCTGATTGGCCTGGTGATATTCACCGTCGCATCAGTGTGGTGCGGCCTGTCCGGGAGCGCCGCCATGCTGATCACAGCGCGGGTAGTGCAGGGCATCGGTGCCGGAGCGCTGACCCCACAGACATTGTCGACGATCACCCGGATCTTTCCCGCGCAGGGCCGCGGCTCCGCGATGAGCATGTGGGGTGCTACCGCCGGCGTCGCCAGCCTGATCGGCCCGTTGGCCGGCGGGGTGCTGGTGGACAGCCTGGGCTGGCAGTGGATCTTCTTCGTCAACGTGCCCGTCGGCATCATCGCGCTGGCGTTGGCGGTTTGGTTTGTCCCGGTCCTACCCGTCCATGCGCAGCATTTCGACCTGATCGGCGTCGTGTTGTCAGGGGTCGGCATGTTCCTGCTGGTCTTCGGTCTGCAGGAAGGTCAATCGGCCAACTGGGCGCCGTGGATCTGGGCGGTCCTGGTCGCCGGCGCCGGCTTGATGTCGGCGTTCGTCTACTGGCAGTCGATCAATCGCGGCGCGCCGCTGGTCCCGCTGGCCATCTTCGGTGACCGCGACTTCAGCCTGTGCAACATCGGCGTCGGCATCATCTCGTTCACGTCGACCGCGATGATGCTGCCCCTGACGTTCTATGCGCAGTCGGTGTGCGGGCTCTCGCCGACCCGTTCGGCCCTGCTGATTGCGCCAGTGGCGATCATCAGTGGCCTGCTCGCCCCGGTCGTCGGCCTGATCATCGACAAGACCCATCCGGTGCCGTTGCTCGGCTTCGGCTTCTCGGCACTGGCGATCTCGCTGACCTGGCTGGCGTTGGAATTAAAGCCGGGCACGCCGGTCTGGCGGCTGGTGCTGCCTTTCATCCTCCTGGGTGTCGGGAACGCGTTCATTTGGTCGCCGCTGGCCGCCACCGCGACCCGCAACCTGCCCACCGAGCAGGCGGGCGCGGGCTCGGGGGTCTACAACGCCACCCGGCAGCTTGGCGCGGTGCTCGGCAGCGCGGGCATGGCCGCGTTCATGACCTCGCGCATCAGTGCCGAGATGCCTCGGGGCGCAGGCACGCCGGTTAAGGAAGACGTCACCCTGCAATTGCCGGAGTTTCTGCGCGAGCCGTTCTCGTCCGCGATGGGGCAGTCGATGTTGCTGCCGGCGTTCATCGCGCTGTTCGGCATCGTCGCCGCGATCTTCCTGGTCGGCGCCGCGGGTTCGGCTGCGCGACAGCGCCGGTCCGAAGGCGAGAACCTGGCCGGTTACGGACTCGACGACGACGTCGAAGTTGACGATGACGACGAGTACGTCGAATACATCCTGCGTCGGGAACCTGGCGGTGAACCTGCTTCAGCGTCGGCCGCGAAACCCGTCGCCGCCGAGGAGGACAACACCCAACCGGTGGTGGCCCTGACCCGGCACCCGCGCCCGGCGACCGCATTCGGACACAACGGTTCTCATCCGGTTGGCGAGCAGCACCTGCGGCCCGCCGCTTCGCGGCGCCCGGATCCGCTGCGCTAGGCGACGCAGACTACTGCAGACGGCATCTCAAACGTGCGCGCATCTTCGAGAGGTCTGGCGGTGCGTTCTGACGAAGCCACTTGACGGCCTCGTGGGATGTGAGGTGTCGCAGGTTCTGCGCCAGTTCGAGGTGCGCGGCACAAAACTGTCCCACCCCCTCGCTGGCGGTGATACCCAGTGAATTCGACCAGCCCTGGCTGTGCTGCAACGATTCTGGGGGTGGGGTTGGGTCAAAATCAGCGAACGCCACTTCGCCGGCACACCGGTTGGCCGAGTGATAACCGCAAACCACACAGTGCGGCATGATGGCCATCCGCGTCCCCGATCGATTCTTTGAATCAGTGGATCACGACCCTACCGAGGATAGGGTGTGCGACGTCGGCCGATCACGTTAAGGACCGATGCTCATCGCGGGAGACACTCAACTCACCCGCGGCGGGACCGGCCAAAAACCCAGCACGCCGCCATCGAACTCGAGGTCTGTGCGGGGGAAGTCGTCGCCAACGGCTAGGAGCGGTTGACTGGTGACGCGGGCCGCAGCGTAGGTCATGCAGTCACCGAAGTTGAGGTTTGCGGGGTGCCGCCCCTTCCCGAAGTGCGTGAATGCTTGAAGGGCGGCGACGACGTGTTCATCGGCGTAAGAACTGACCACAATGTGGAATTCAGCGCGTAGGCGTTCGTAGATGGTCCGACCTGTGGGGCCGAAGCGGCTGGTGAGAACAATGAGGCATTCGGTTGCGGTGGGTGCTGCGATCGTTGGTTGGCGGTCGCTGATAAGTGCTGCCGCGACTTGGGGAGCTTGCGGTTCGTTCTGGGCGAGAGCAACTATGGCGGAAGTGTCAACGATCACTCGCTAAACCCTTGATCGTTGTATCCGAGGATTTCTTCGCGGTCCCTTTTCGTAGTGGGGGCGGAATTGGCTGTGAGGGGCCAGATTTCGGAGCGAAGAACATCAATGGCTTGGTTGAGGCGATCTTGGTTCCTTGTCTCGAGCAGCGCGAGTTGTGCGCGGAGCGCGTGGCGGATGGCCGCAGTTTTGTTGATTTTGAGTCGGTCAGCGAGCTCGGACGCAAGGTGCTCGGTTTCGGGATCTTTAATGTTCAACGCCATACCCAATCTTACACCATCATAAGGTGTAATCTACCTACCTACCTTGGGGGCCTGCTCGGGTGGTCGCCTTAGGCGTTAGTGGTCGTCGGTCAACGCCAGGAAGGCGCCCAGGTCCATCAGGCCGGCCGGCGTCGCGGGCGGATACTGGGTAAGCATCTCCGATCGCACGATCACCGCCGCATACTGCGCCCGGCTGATGGCGACGTTGAGCCGATTCCGATTGAGCAGGAACGAGATTCCACGGGGAACTTCCTCGATCGACGAAGCCGTCATGGAGATGAAGACGACGGGCGCCTGCCCGCCCTGGAATTTGTCGACCGTGCCGACCCGGACCCCGCCGAGTCTGGCTGCGGTCAGTTCTCGACGCAGCAGTGTCACCTGGGCGTTGTACGGGGCCAACACCAGCACGTCGGAGGTGGCCAACGGGCGGGAGCCGTGCTCATCGGTCCACGACTGGCCCAGCATCCGCTGGATCTGGGCCACTATCGCGGCGGCCTCCTCTGAGCTGTCGATCGAATTGCCTTGGTGGCGAACAGGGAGTACCTGCACACCGGGTGGGTATCCGGCCAGGCGACGGGCGGCGGTGCACTCGTTGTGGGAATGCAACCTGCCCTCGTAGGAAAGCATCGAGACCGCGGCGCACACGTCCGGATGCATCCGGTAGGAGCGGTCCAAGAAGTACCCGCGGTCGTCGGGCAGCGTGCGCTGACCGTCGACCAGCCAATCCAGCGCGGACATGTCGACGCGTTCAGGATGGGTGCCCTGACTGACCTGAGGCAACTGCTGCGGGTCCCCGAGCAGTAACAGATTGGTGGCCGCCGGCGCGACGGCGATGGTGTTGGCCAAACAGAACTGCCCCGCTTCGTCGATGACGAGCAGGTCCAGGCTGCCTGGCGGCACCCGATTGGCGTTGGCGAAATCCCATGCCGTACCACCGATCACGCACCCCACATTGTCGGCGATGAATCCCGGATAGCCGCTCCCGTCGATCTCCTGCCAGCGCGGACCGGCATGACCACCGCGCTTCTTGGCCACGACAGCCGGATCCAGACCGGCGTCGATCACACAGTCCAATAGGTTCTCCACCGCCGCGTGCGACTGCGCGACCACACCGATGCGCCAAGCATGTGCGATTACCAACTGCTTGATCACCCGAGCGGCGGTGTGCGTTTTGCCCGTGCCGGGTGGTCCATGCACCGCGAGGTAGGACGAGTCCAGGCTCAGCGTGGCGGCGGTGATGTCGGCGACGGCGTCGACGCTACGCGGCAGCGCTGCCGCCCCGCGCGTGCGTGGTGGGTGCCGCAGCAGCACGTCTACCAGTGCGGTGCGGGGCAGTCGCGGCAATGCCACGGCCACGGACTGCGCGGTCGATTCGATCGAATTGCGCAGCGGTGTCGTCGGTATTGGTGGCCCCGGGGTGAGGGCAAACGGCAACTGCTGAAATTCGTTGCCATCACTGCCTGTTCGTTCGACGATGACAACGTCGCTGGGCAGACTTGGGTCGTCGACCTCGACCACCTCGGCGTGCGCCGCTGCCCGGCAGTCGGGGTCCTCGGTCATGGCGGACGGAGCCGGCGGCTCGTAAAGCGCGAATACCCGGGCATTCAATTCGCCACGCGCCATTTCGCCGGTCAGCCGCACTCGCCGCTGCGGCTTGCGTGCCCGCGGCGGTGTGTGCCAATCGACCGCGACCGAGGCGCTGTTGACCACGAAAACGTCTGCGCTATCCGACCATTCGTCCACGGGATAGTTGAGCCGGTCGAAGTGCGACCACCAGAACGGCTTGTCCTCACGCTGGTGATAGCCGCGTGCGGCAGCCACCAGGGCTACCGCAATTTGTTCGGGCGTGCGCTCAGCGGCCGCGGTATCGCCGGCGAACTTCC
>JAVROG010000252.1:0-7862 GCA_032162865.1 Mycobacterium sp.
GAGCGGCGCGGCGCAGGTTCAGCAACCGCAGCGCGTTCTCCTCGGCCAGGTAGTAACCCACTCGAATCACCGCGCCCGCCAAACGATCCGAGCGTTGGGCTCCCTTGACCAATTCCGCCGCCAGCCCCTCGTAGAACGAGCCACTGCCGCCGATGCTGACCCGCTCGTTGCCCAGCGTCGCGCGCGCGACCGTCCACCCGGAGTTGGGCGCCCCGACGACGTCCTCGTCCGGCACGAACAGGTCGTTGAAGAACACTTCGTTGAATTCCGCGCCGCCGGTCATCTGCCGCAGCGGGCGCACCTCGACTTCGGGAGCGTTCATGTCCACGATGACAGTGGTGATGCCGGCGTGCTTGGGCACCTCAGTATCGGTACGCACCGTGGCCAGGCCGCGCGCGCAATACTGCGCCCCACTGGTCCACACCTTCTGCCCGTTGATTTTCCAGCCGCCGTCCACCCGGGTGGCCCGGGTCTTGACCGAAGCCGCATCCGAGCCCGCCTCGGGTTCGGAGAACAACTGGCACCAGATTTCGTCCTTACGTAACGCCTTCTCCACGAATCTTTCGATTTGCCAGGGTGTTCCATGCTGAATCAGGGTCAGGATGACCCAGCCGGTAATCCCGTAGTCGGGGCGCTTGACGCCCGCGGCGCGAAATTCCTCTTCGGTAACCAGCTGCTCCACCGCGTCGGCGGCCCGGCCCCACGGTTTGGGCCAGTGCGGCATCACGTACCCGGTCTCGATCAGCTTTTCGCGCTGTGCCTTCTTTTCCAGGGCCGCGAGTTCGGCGGCATCGGCACGAATCTGGGTGCGTAACTCCTCGGCCTCGGGCGGGAGGTCCAGGCTGTTTTCCCGGACAACGCCGGCAGCGGTGAGGTCGAACACGTCGCGGGCCGGCTCGTCGCCGCCCAGCAACGCAGAGCTCACCAGCGCACGGCGCAGATGCAGATGCGCGTCGTGCTCCCAGGTGAACCCGATGCCACCGTGCACCTGGATGTTGAGTTCGGCGTTGCGCGCGTACGCGGGGAAAGCCAGCGCCGCAGCGACGGCAGCGACGAGCCGGAACTGCGCTTCTCCCTCTGATGAGTCCTCGGCTTCCGCACGGGCGGCGTCCCACACCGCGGCGAGCGCGGACTCGGCGGCCACCAACATGTTCGCGCAGTGATGTTTCACGGCTTGGAAAGTGGCGATCGTCCGGCCAAATTGCTTGCGCACCTTGGCATAGTCGACTGCGGACTCCACACACTCGGTGGCCCCGCCAACGGCCTCGGCGGCCAGCAGCGTCCGAGCGCGGGCCAGGGCCGATGCGCGCGCGCCCGGCAAGATGTCGTCGTCGGTCACGGTCACGTTCTGCAGGCGAACACGCCCGGAGCGTCGGGTCGGATCGAAGTTTTCCGGGATCTCCACCGACACGCCCTCGCGGCCGCGGTCCAGCAGCAGCACATCGTCACCGGCGGTGACTAGCAGCAGCTCAGCAAGTCCGGCACCGAGCACGATCCCGGCGTCGCCGTCGGCAACACTGTCGGAGACCCTGACGCTGCCACCGAAACCGACACCGGCGGTGACAGTCCCGTCGATGAGCCCGGGCAACAGCCGCGTCTGCTGATCGGCGCTGCCGTCATGGGCGATCACCGCCGAGGCGATCACGGTCGGCACGAAGGGCCCGGGCGCGACCGCGCGCCCGAGCTCCTCGACCACCACCACCAATTCAGGCAGCCCGTAGCCCGATCCGCCGTGCTCCTCGGCGATGTGCAGACCGAGCCAGCCGAGTTCGACTACGCCCTGCCAGATTCCGGGCCGCGCCTCCTCGGGCGCGTCGAGCAGCGACCGCGCCTCCGCGCGCGCCTTCTGCGAGGTCAGGAACCCGCGGGCCACTTCGGCAAGTTCGCGATGGTCGTCGGTCAGTGCGATACCCATCAGGGGGCCCTCCTCGCGCGGCTACCCGGCCCGCGTCGTCGCCAGGCCGATCCCTAAAGAGTGTACTTAATCCGTGCGATACGAACCGCTCGGGGGATCGGCGCCAACGCCGAGGGTGGGCCTTGCGTAGGGCCCACCCGCGGGAATCGTCCACAGGCCCCACACTCGGCGCACACAAGTCGATCGAATACCGGCGCCGCGGGCCGACCCCGCGGCCCCGCTACCGCGGCTGCGTCACTTGGGCGCGAACCGCTGCCCGGCGTCCAGACGCAGGCACTGGCCGTTGAGCATCGGGTTGTCCACGATGGCCGCGACCAGCTTCGCGTACTCCTCGGGCCGGCCGAGTCGCTTCGGGAATGCCGCATCCTTGGTCAGGGCGGTCGCGAACTCGTCCGGAATTCCCTTGGTGAGCCCGGTGGCGAACAGGCTCGGGGCAATGGCCAGCACCCGGATTCCCAACGACCCCAGGTCGCGAGCCATGGTCAGACACATGCCCGCGATGCCCGCCTTCGCGGCGGTGTAGGCGACCTGCCCGATCTGGCCCTCGAAGGCCGCGATCGACGCGGTGTTGATGATGACGCCGCGCTCGTCGTCTTCGGGCTCGTTCTTGGCCATCGCCGCTGCCGCGAGCCGGCTGATGTTGAAGCTGGCGATGAGGTTGAGATTGATCACGGACTGGAAGGATTCGAGGTCGTGGGGACCGGACTTGGTCATCGTCCGCTTGGCGATGCCGCCGCCCGCGGTGGTCACCGTGACGTGCAGACCGCCGAGATCGTCAACCGCGGCCTGCAGCGTCTGCTCAGTGCCGGTGAAGTCGGTGACGTCGACCGGATAGAACTTTCCGCCGATACCCTCGGCGACCTCTTTGCCGTCCGAACCCTCGCGGTCGAGCACCGCGACCTGCGCGCCCCGCTCATGCAGAAGTTCGGCGCTGGCACGTCCCATTCCCGAAGCGCCGCCGATGACGACGACCTTCTTCCCGCTGATCTCCATCCGGACCTCCTTGTCAGAATCCCTCAAATTTGTAACGTTACTGAGGCACGCTAGCGTGTCCACTCCGCGGGGTTGTCGGCGAGCCATGCCAAGCTCGAGACTGTGCTCCTCCAAGACGTAGCAAGCACATCGCTTAATGTCGGCGCCACCTCGTCGCGGCTGCGCAAAGTCGCCCACATTGCGGAACTGTTGCAGCGTGCCGCCGGCACCAGCGAAGTAGCAGCCGAGCTGGTCGCGACCATCGTTTCTTGGCTTTCCGGCGAGCTACGCCAGCGCCAGATCGGTGTGGGCTGGGCCGCCCTGCGGTCACTGCCGACGCCCGCCTCGGATCCGGTACTGACCGTCGACGAAGTCGACGCCACCTTCACTGAAATCGGCGCCGTCTCGGGCAAGGGATCCCAGGCGCGACGCGCTTCGCTGATAGCGGCCCTGTTCGCCGCCGCAACCGAAACCGAGCAGACGTTTCTGGTGCGACTGCTGGGGGGCGAGCTACGCCAGGGCGCGCTGGCCGGGATCATGGCCGACGCGGTGGCCAAGGCCGCCGGACTACCCGCCGCCGCGGTACAGCGCGCCGCCATGTTGGGTGGGGATCTGCCCGCGGTCGCCGCGGCAGCGATGACCGGCGCGGCACTGGACGAGTTCACCCTGCGAGTGGGACGTCCGGTCGGCCCGATGTTGGCCCAGACTGCGACCGACGTCGTCGATGCGCTCGAACGTCACAACGGCACAACCATCTTCGAGGCGAAGCTGGATGGTGCGCGGGTGCAGATCCACCGGTCCGGCCAACGTGTCACCGTCTACACCCGCAGTCTGGACGATGTGACTGCCCGGCTGCCCGAGGTGGTGGAAGCGACGTTGGCATTGCCGGTCACCGACCTGATCGCCGACGGCGAGGCGATCGCGCTGCGCCCGGACAACCGCCCGCACCGCTTCCAGGTCACCGCGTCGCGGTTCGGCCGGTCCGTCGATGTGGTGGCCGCCAGTGCGGCACAACCACTTTCGGTGTTCTTCTTCGACATCCTGCACCGTGACGGGCTGGATCTGCTGGATGCGCCGACCACCGAGCGGCTGGCGGCCCTGGACGCGCTGGTGCCGGCGCCCCAGCGGGTCGACCGCCTGATCACCTCCGACTCCGCCGAGGCCGAAGCCTTCCTGGCGGCGACACTGGCTGCCGGTCACGAAGGCGTGATGGCCAAGGCCCCGGGTTCGTCCTACCAAGCCGGGCGGCGCGGCGCGGGTTGGTTGAAGGTCAAGCCGGTGCACACCCTCGACCTGGTAGTGCTGGCCGTGGAGTGGGGCTCAGGACGGCGTCGGGGCAAGTTGTCCAACATTCATCTGGGTGCCCGTGATCCGGACTCCGGTGGATTCGTGATGGTGGGCAAGACCTTCAAGGGCATGACCGACGTCATGCTGGAATGGCAGACCGCACGATTCAGCGAGCTGGCGGTCGGCGGCACGGACGGCTACGTCGTGCAATTGAGGCCCGAGCAGGTGGTCGAGATTGCCCTGGACGGGGTGCAGGGTTCCACCCGCTACCCCGGCGGGGTGGCACTGCGGTTCGCGCGCGTGGCGCGTTACCGCGACGACAAGGGCCCGGCCGACGCCGACACCATCGACACGGTGCGCGCCCTGTACTGAGCTCGACGGGCGACACCCGAATCGCCCGCGTAGGGTTTGCGCCGTGGCCGACCAGATCAGCTACATCCGCACCGACGACGACCTGCCACCTGTCGCAATCGTCGACCGCTCCCCCATCACCCTCGGACACAAGATCGCCTTTGGCGTGATCGCCGTGATCGGCGCCATCGCCTGGGCGGTCGTCGCGCTGGTCCGTGGTGAGACGGTCAACGCCGTGTGGGTCGTGGTCGCTGCGGGCTGCACGTACCTGATCGCCTTCCGGTTCTATGCGCGGCTGATCGAGATGAAGATCGTCCGCCCCCGCGACGACCGCGCAACGCCGGCCGAAATCCTGGACGACGGTACGGATTACGTGCCGACCGACCGACGCGTGGTGTTCGGCCACCACTTCGCCGCCATCGCCGGAGCCGGCCCACTCGTCGGTCCGGTGCTCGCTGCCCAGATGGGTTACTTGCCGAGCGCGATCTGGATCGTTGTCGGCGCCGCGCTCGCCGGATGTGTGCAGGACTACCTGGTGTTGTGGATCTCCACGCGCAGACGGGGCCGCTCCCTGGGACAAATGGTCCGTGACGAACTCGGCGCCACGGCGGGTTGGGCCGCGTTGATCGGAATCCCGGCCATCATGACGATCCTGATCGCGGTGCTGGCACTGGTGGTGGTGCGGGCACTGGCAAAGAGCCCGTGGGGCGTGTTCTCGATCGCCATGACCATCCCTATCGCCTTGTTCATGGGCTGCTACTTGCGCTTTCTGCGTGCCGGCCGGGTCGGGGAGGTTTCCGCGATCGGCTTTGCACTGCTGCTGCTCGCCGTCATCTCCGGCGATTGGGTCGCCAACACATCCTGGGGCGCAACGTGGTTCACCCTGTCACCGGTCACGCTGTCGTGGCTGCTTATCGGCTACGGATTCGCGGCTTCTGTCCTGCCGGTGTGGCTGCTGCTCGCACCGCGCGACTATCTGTCGACCTTCATGAAGGTCGGCACCATCACGTTGCTCGCGGTTGGTATTTGCCTGGCCCACCCGGTGATTGAGGCGCCGGCGGTCTCGCAGTTCGCCGCCAAGGGCAACGGGCCGGCATTCGCCGGCTCACTGTTTCCGTTCCTCTTCATCACCGTCGCCTGCGGCGCGCTGTCCGGATTCCACGCGCTGATCTCCTCCGGAACAACGCCGAAAATGCTGGAGAAGGAAGGCCAGATGCGCCTCATCGGCTACGGCGGCATGATCACCGAGTCGTTCGTCGCCGTCATGGCACTGCTCACCGCGACGATCCTGGACCAGCACCTGTACTTCACGCTCAATGCACCCAGCGCGCAGACCCACGACACCGCAGTCGGTGCCGCGCGCTACGTCAACGGGCTCGGGTTGTCGGGGACTCCGGCGACCGCAGACCAGCTCGACCAGGCCGCGGCCAGCGTGGGCGAAAAGTCGATCGTGTCGCGTACCGGCGGAGCACCGACACTGGCATTCGGCATGTCCGAGATGCTGCACCGAGTCTTCGGCGGCGACGGCCTCAAAGCGTTCTGGTATCACTTCGCGATCATGTTCGAGGCGCTGTTCATCTTGACCACCCTCGACGCCGGCACCAGGGTCGCTCGTTTCATCGTCGCAGACGCGCTGAGCAATCTAGGTGGTCCGCTCCGCAAGCTGCGAGATGCGAGCTGGCGTCCGGGCGCATGGATCTGCAGCCTGGCGGTGGTGGCGGCGTGGGGCGGTATCTTGCTGCTCGGCGTGACCGATCCGGTGGGCGGCATCAACACGCTGTTTCCCCTGTTCGGGATCGCCAATCAACTGCTCGCCGGCATTGCGCTGACGGTCGTCACCGTCATCGTCATCAAGTTGGGTCAGCTGAAATGGGCATTGATTCCGGGTGTTCCGCTGCTGTGGGATCTGACCGTCACCTTGACCGCGTCATGGCAGAAGATCTTCTCCTCCGATCCGGCTGTCGGCTACTGGACTCAGCATTTCCAGTACTCGGCAGCACGGCAAGCGGGTAAGACCGAGTTCGGATCTGCGGCCGACGTGCATCAGCTCGATGCCGTCATCAGGAACACCTTCATTCAGGGCAGCCTCTCGATCATCTTCGCTACGGTCGTCGTCATCGTGCTTGTCGCCGGAATTGTCGTGGCGCTCAGGACAATTCGAGGTGCCGGTAAACCACCGCTGAGCGAGGAGGACCCGGTTTCCTCGAAGCGGTTCGCGCCGTCGGGGTTGGTGGCCACCTCCGTCGAACGCGACGTGCAACGGCAATGGGACTCGCACTTAGCCCTGGGTGGAGCCCCGGGCGGCGCGCCGGGGACCGATGCACTGACGAAGTAGGGCCGACGGCCCTAGGATTGAGCGCGATGAGAGTCGGCATCGACTTCGGCACCACCCACACCGTCGCGGCGGTCGTCGACCGCGGCAACTACCCGGTCGTCTCCTTCGACGGACTTGATACGTGGCCTTCGCTCGTCGCTGCCAACGCTGCCGGCGAGCTGCGATTCGGTCTGGACGCAGCCGCGGTCCGCCACGAACCAGGTTGGTCGGTGCTTCGGGCGTTCAAACGCCTGCTCAACGACGCCGGACCGCAGACCGAGGTGAATCTCGCCGGGCGCAACTACCTGCTGGCCGATCTTCTTGCCGGTTTTCTGGCCCAGCTCAAAAGCGACCTCTACCAACGGTCCAACGCCGGCGCAGTGGCGGGTGAGCCGGTCCAAGCCGCGATCAGCGTGCCCGCCAATGCGTCCAGCGCCCAGCGTTTCATGACGCTGAACGCGTTCGTAGCTGCGGGTTTTCAGGTCGTGGCGCTGCTGAACGAGCCCTCAGCGGCGGGACTGGAATACGCCCATCGGTACCGCTCCACGATCACCGCCAAGCGCGAGTACGTCCTCATCTACGACCTCGGCGGCGGCACCTTCGACGCCTCGCTGCTGAGAATGGCCGGACAGGTCCATGAAGTGGTCGTCAGTGAGGGAATCCAGCGCCTGGGGGGTGACGACTTTGACGACGCGATCGCGCGGCTCGTTCTGGCCCGATCCACGTTGCAGGTGGATCCCGACGCGTATGAGCTGTTGGTCGAGGAATGTGCGGCCCGCAAGGAGGCCGTCGGGTCCCAGACACGCCGTTTCCTGGTCGACCTCACCGACGTCGCTGGGGCCGATCGGCCTCCCTTCTCATGCGGGATCGATGACGTCTACACGGCATGTGCACCGCTGGTGGACAAGACTTCGGAGCTGTTGGCGCGCGTACTGCTCGACCCGGGCGGCGAGGGCCGCGATGTCGGCTGGTCCGAGGTGGCCGGCATCTACGTGGTGGGCGGAGCCGGCAGCTTCCCCCTGG
>JAVROG010000253.1:0-3094 GCA_032162865.1 Mycobacterium sp.
CCGTGGAGATCTGCGAGATGCTGGCGGCAAGCGACTTTTCGGGGCATGTGATCCTCGAGGTGACCACATCGGGCGCGCGCACGGCCGCCGAACGCGAAGCGCTGCTGCTTGAGTCACTGCAGTTCGCAAGGGCGCACCTGCTGCGCTGACGCCGAATGCCCCAGGAGGACACCGCTTCATGAACTCCACCCTGTTCACCGACGCCATGGCGCTCACCCCTGCCGGGGGCGGCGTGTATGACGGCGAACTGAATGAGCATTGGACCATCGGCCCCAGGGTGCATGGCGGGGCGATGCTGGCGCTCTGCGCGAACGCAGCGCGCATGGAGCATTCCAGGGGGCTGGGGGCACCTCCCGCGCGCAGCACAGGGGACGACTCGGGGGAGAACCGGAGCGATGGGGTCGAACCGATCGCGGTGTCGGGGAACTTCCTGTGGGCGCCGGAACCCGGCCCAATGCGGGTGGTCACTACCGTGCGCAAGCGTGGACGTCGGGTCAGCCTGATCGACGTCGAGCTGAACCAGGGTGATCTTGTCGCCGTTCGGGCCGCGGTGACGCTTGGCGACCCTGAGCACCACGTGCCGCCGCTGTTGTCGGTCAATCCGGTGGTGCCGCTCATGATGCCGGAGCCGCCGCCCGGACTCGAGCCCATCGGCCCTGGCCACCCTATGGAAGACATCGTCCATTTGGCTCACGGCTGCGACATCCGGCCGTCGTTGACGACGTTCACTCCCCGCAGCGACGGTGGGCCGCCCATCATCGAGTACTGGGTGCGCCCGAAAGGCGTTGCGCCCGATGTGCTGTTCGCGCTTCTGTGCGGCGACGTCTCCGCGCCGGTGACGTTCGGCGTTAACCGAATGGGTTGGGCGCCGACGGTTCAGCTCACCGCCTATCTGCGTGCGTTGCCCGCCGACGGCTGGTTGCGCGTCTTATGTACGACGGTGCAGATCGGTCAGGACTGGTTCGACGAGGACCATGTCGTCGTTGACTGCGAGGGCCGCATCATCGTGCAGAGCAGGCAACTGGCGTTGGTGCCGCCCGCACAGTAGGAGCCGGGCACATGTAATGCTTTCCCGCATGGCCAGAATCGCGATCATCGGCGGCGGAAGTATCGGCGAAGCCCTGCTGTCCGGGATGCTGCGCGCCGGACGACAGGTCAAGGACCTGGTGGTCGCCGAGAAGTTCCCCGACCGCGCGAAGTATCTGTCCGAAACGTATTCGGTGCTGGTGACGACGGTCGCCGATGCGGTCGACACCGCTACCTACGTGATCGTCGCCGTCAAGCCCGCCGATGCGGGAATCGTGACCGGTGAAATCGCCGACGCGGTGGCGAAGGCCGAAAGTGACACCACCGAACAGGTTTTCGTGTCGGTTGTCGCGGGCGTCACCACCGAGTTCTACGAGAACAAACTGCCTGCCGGATCGCCGGTCATCCGGGTGATGCCCAATGCGCCCGTCGTCGTCGGCGGGGGAGTCAGCGCGCTGGCCCGCGGTCGGTTCGCCACAGAGGAGCAACTCAAGGAGGTGTCGGCGATCTTCGACGCGGTCGGCGGCGTGCTGACGGTGCCCGAGTCGCAACTCGACGCGGTCACCGCGGTGTCGGGCTCCGGGCCCGCGTACTTCTTCCTGATGGTCGAGGCCCTCGTCGACGCGGGCGTCGCTGCGGGGCTGACACGGTCGGTGGCCACCGATTTGGTCGTGCAAACGATGGCCGGCTCGGCCGCGATGTTGCTGGAGCGCCTCGACGAGGCGCAGCCGGCGGGTGACGCGGCGATGGGCACCGCAATGGACACCACCGCCGCGCAACTGCGCGCCACAGTTACCTCGCCGGGCGGTACCACCGCCGCTGGGCTGCGCGAACTCGAAAGGGGCGGTTTGCGGGCGGCCGTCGCCGCGGCCGTCGAAGCCGCAAAAAAGCGCTCTGAGCAGCTCGGAATTACATCAGAGTAATTCATTAATTTCCAATCGAATAGCCCACACCCGTCGCAGTAACCCCATTGGCCACGCTATTCTCCCAGGGGTAAGCACGGGTTGGTGCCAGCGGTGGGGAAGCCGCTGGGACTGCCAGTGCCTGATGGATTGGGTTGCGATGACGTCTATGAACGGGCCATCGGCGCGGGATTCGGCTAGTGGAAAGGCGGCGCGTGACGCCGGCCCGACCGATGGTCAGCCGCCACGACCTCAATTTCTGACCGTCGCCGAGGTGGCGAGCCTGATGCGGGTCAGCAAGATGACGGTGTACCGGTTGGTGCACAACGGCGAGTTGCCCGCCGTCCGGGTCGGACGCTCGTTCCGGGTGCACGCCAAGGCTGTCCACGACATGTTGGAGAGCTCGTACTTCGACGCTGGCTGAACAGGTCACGCGTTTTTCGTTTACCCACGCCGCCCAGGTAAGGTGGCCGGGTCGAGTCAACGTGCTTGGAAAATATAGGTAGCGGAGTTCATGGGTTCTGTCATCAAGAAGCGGCGTAAGCGCATGTCGAAGAAGAAGCACCGCAAGCTGCTTCGTCGCACCCGGGTGCAGCGCAGAAAACTCGGGAAGTAGCTTTCACGCTTCGCCGCTAGGCTGACCGAATGAATTCTGAGGGTCGTTCGGGGGACGACACCGTCCACTACCCCAAGGTTGTGCTGGTCACGGGGGCATGCAGGTTCCTCGGCGGGTATCTGACCGCCCGGCTGGCGCAGAACCCTTTGATCAACCACGTCATCGCCGTCGACGCGATAGCGCCGAGCAAGGACCTGCTGCGACGGATGGGTCGCGCGGAGTTCGTCCGCGCCGACATCCGTAACCCGTTCATCGCGAAGGTCATCCGCAACGGCGACGTCGACACCGTGGTGCACGCCGCGGCGGCCTCCTACGCGCCGCGCTCGGGCGGGCGCGCAGCGCTCAAGGAACTCAACGTGATGGGCGCGATCCAGTTGTTCGCGGCCTGCCAGAAGGCGCCGACGGTGCGCCGCGTCGTGCTCAAGTCGACGTCCGAGGTCTACGGCTCGAGCGCGCGTGATCCGGTGCTGTTCACCGAGAGCAGCAGCCGCCGCAGGCCGCCGGGTGAGGGGTTCGCCCGCGACAGCATCGACATCGAGGGCTACGGGCG
>JAVROG010000254.1:0-5718 GCA_032162865.1 Mycobacterium sp.
GCGGTGAACGGGGCCCGACCCGACGGTCTCGTCCACAACGGCGAACCAAGGTCGATCAGGGCATCCGGGACCAGCACCACGCCGTCGACCGCCGGTGTCGCCGCCAGAATCGCCAAGCTCCGCGCCAGCCCGGCGGCTCGGCCGGGATCATGCAGGCTCAGCACGATTTCGGCTCGCGGTCCTCGAAGCTGGTCGGCGACCAACTCGGTCGGATCGGTCATCGGGTAGCGCGAGCAGCCCAGCGACACGTAGTGCACCAAGCTGTCAGCCCGGAAGCGCAGCACCTCGATTGGCTCGGCGCCCAGGAAGGTCACGCTTGCCGAATCAGGCTCGACGTCGAAGTGGCCCCGCAGGTATGCGCGGACCCTGTCCAGGATCAGCGTCACTCGGCGGGCGGCACGGTGAGGTTAACACCGGAGTCGGCATCGAAGACGGCGACCTTGCCGGCGTCGAAAGCCAGCTCGATCGGTTTCCCGATGACGGCTTTGGAATTAGTGGGAACCCTTGCCACAAATTGGTTTTCGTGCACCTCTGACTCGGCGGCCACTTCATCCAGTCGAGCCGAGTGCACTTGGGGGCCCCCGGTGGTGAAATACACGTATTTGTCGGAGCCCAGCGACTCGACCAGGTCGACGGTGACCTCGAAGACCAGCGAACTGATGCGCTGGTAGGCGTCGATCAGCGCGGCATCCTGAATATGCTCGGGCCGCACTCCCACGATGATGTTGTCCGGCTTGGGGTGCTGCGCGATCGCCTGCTGAATCTCCGGAGCCAGCGTCACTTCGCCGAACGCCAGGTCCAGCCCGACCGATGTCAAGGTGGCCGGAAAGAAATTCATCGCCGGCGAACCGATGAACCCGGCCACGAATAGGTTCGCGGGACGTTCGTAAAGCTCTGTGGGCGTGCCGATCTGCTGCGCGATCCCACCGTGCATCACCACCACGCGATCACCCAGCGTCATCGCCTCGGTCTGGTCATGGGTGACGTAGACGGTGGTGGTACCCAGTCGCTTCTGCAACCGGGCGATCTCGCCACGCATCTGCACCCGCAGCTTGGCGTCCAGATTGGACAGTGGCTCATCCATCAGGAATGCCTTGGGGTGGCGCACGATTGCCCGGCCCATCGCGACCCGCTGCCGCTGACCACCCGACAACTGCGATGGCCTGCGATCCAAAAGACCAGTCAGGTCGAGAATCTTGGCTGTCTCTTCGACTTTCTGCGCGATGTCGGCCTTCTTCATCTTCGCTAATGTCAGTGGGAACGCGATGTTCTGTCGCACCGTCATGTGCGGATACAGGGCATAGGACTGGAAGACCATCGCGATATCGCGGTCCTTAGGCGCCTTCTCGTTGACCCGTTCGCCGCCGATGCGCAGCTCACCCGACGAGATACCTTCAAGCCCGGCAATCATATTCAGCGTGGTGGTCTTGCCGCACCCGGACGGACCGACCAGAATCAGGAACTCCCCGTCGGCGATAGTGACGCTGAGGTCCTGCACAGCGGTGTGACCGTCGGGGTAACTCTTGTTGAGGTGTTCGAGCACAATCTCGGCCATCCGGCTATCCCTTCACAGCGCCAGAGGTCAACCCGGCGACAATCCGTCGTTGGAAGATGAGAACAAAGACAATGATCGGAATCGTGATCACGATCGCGCCGGCCGCAATCGATCCGGTCGGCTCCTCGAATTGCGAACTACCGGTGAAGTTCGCGATCGCCACCGGCGCGGTGATCGCGGCCTTGGTGGCGGTCAGCGACAACGCGAGCAGCAGGTCGTTCCAGGCGAAGATGAACACCAGGATCGCCGCCGTCACCAATCCCGGCGCGGCCAGCGGGGCGATCACCTTGAGGAACGCCTGAGCCGGCGTGGCGCCGTCCATCTTGGCCGCCTTCTCCAGGTCCCACGGGATCTCCCGAAAGAAGGCCGAGAGCGTGTAGATGGCGAGCGGCAACGCGAACGTGATGTACGGCAGTATCAGGCCTGGCCAGGTGTCGAACAGACCGACCGCGCGTTCGATGTTGAACAACGGTGTTACCAACGAGATCGCCGGGAACATGGTGATCAGCAGCGTCATGCCGATCAGCAGCCGCTTGCCCGGAAAGTCAAGTCGCGCAATGGCATAGGCCGCCATGGCGCCGAGCGCGACCGCGATCACGGTGGTGGTCAACCCGATTCCGATCGAATTGATCAGTGCCGAACTGAAGAAGTCACCGCGAAAGATACCGCGATAGTTGTCCAGAGTCACCGACGACGGAAACAGCTTGCCGTCCTTCACCATTGACGTCGGCTTGAGTGACAGGCTGAAGATCCACAGCACCGGCAACATCGCGTACAGCACGACGAGGGTGTCGATGACGACCCAGAACGCGCCGCGCCGGGCGGCCATTGGTGCGCTGCTCATGGTTGACGGGCTTCCATCCCGGGCGCGGCGGCGCCGAACAGCCTGATGAAGACGATCGCGATGATTCCCACACAAAGGAAAATCAACACGCTGATCGCCGAGCCTAAGCCGACATTGAAGCCCTTGAAGAGATTGTCGTAGCCCAGGATCGACACCGAGCCCGTGTCGTTGACGCCCGCGGTCAACACATAAATGTTGTCGAAGATGCGGAACGCGTCCAAGGTCCGGAAAAGTAAGGCCACCACGACCGCGGGCTTGATGGTCGGCAGGATGATCCTGGTCAACCGCTGCCACGCGTCGGCGCCGTCGACCTGCGCGGCCTTCAGCAGGTCCTCGGGGACCAGCGCCAGGCCAGCCAGCAGCAATAAGGCCATGAACGGTGTCGTCTTCCAGACTTCGGCGAGCACGACGACGGCGAGCGACGGAAGCTGATGGGTCAGTGGCGCGCTGCCGTCGGGCAGCAGGTTGGCCAGATAACCGGTGCCCGGCGTCCAGGCGTAGTACCAGCTGTACGACGCGACCACCGTGACGATGCCGTAGGGAATCAGCACTGCGGTGCGCACCAGCCCCTTCCCGATCATGGTGCGGTGCATCACCAGCGCCAGGGACAGGCCAAGCACGAATTCGACCGTCACCGAGGCCACCGTGATCCCCACCGTCACGCCCAGGGCGGTCCACCAGTATTGGTCGGTCAGGATCGTCTGGTAGTTGTCCAGGCCGACGAACGCGGTGTCGTTGGGGGTGGCCAGGTTGTTGCGCTGCAGACTCAGCCACACCGCGTAGCAAATCGGGTAGGCAGTCACCGCCAGCATGAGGGTCGTCGCCGGGGCGATCAGCAGGAACGCCAGCCGCTGCTCGGGGCTGATCCTGCGCCGCTTCTCATCGCTTCGATCACCGTCGCCGCTTCGATCACCGTCGTCGCCGACGCGCACCAGGTGCCGCTCAGCCCCGCGCACTGGCGGTACCCACACCGCATCGCTGCCCTCTGTGTCCTCGCCAACAGGGCGGCGATGACGGGCGGTCATGGCAGCAAGCCCTTGCCGTCGATGGCCTTTTGCACCTGCACGCTCAGTTCGTTGGCCGTGCGCTCCGGGTCGATCGCGGTGATGGGACTCAGCGTCGTGGACATTCGGATGGACACCGCCTGATAAGCGGGCGTCGCGGGCCGTGCCGCGGCATCGGTGAGCTGCTGACGAATGATGCCGTACATCGGGTACTTCGCCTGGAACTGCGGGTCGGAATACAGCGACGTCCGCACCGGCGGCAGCCCGCCCTCCATCGAGACGTACTTCTGGCTCTGCAGGCTGCGTAAGCATCTGACGGCTTCGAACGCTTCGGCGCGATGACGGGTGGTGCTGGCCACCGCCAGGTTCAACCCACCGATTGTCACCTTGGCCGGCTGTCCGGCGACCGACCCGGGGTAACCCGCAAAACCGAACACTTTCTGGCTGGCCGCATAAGCGATCTGGAACTGTTCGTCGCTGGGCGCGAACGTGCCGAGGCCGTTGATGCTGCCGGCCAACTCGGGGAGCCGGTTGAGCGGCAGAAAGGCCACACCGCCTTTCACCGCATTCTCCAGCAGAGACGCCAATACATAGGGCCAGTTGACTTCCAGCGCGGCCTTGCCCTGTTCGACCGCCAGCCGCGCGTTGCCCTCGTCGCTCCGGGTGATCGACGGGTCGGCGCCCGGTGCGGTCGCGACCGATTTGATAATCCGCAGCGCTGCCACGGTGGCGGCACGGTGTTGCGGGGTATCGGTCAGGGTGACGCGCTTGCCGTCCTCGGAGAGCACCTGACCGCCGGCGCTGGCCAGCAGGCTGTTGAACCACACCACCACACCCTCACCCTGGTTACCCTGGCCGGCGATCCAACTCGGCTGGCCGGCAGCGTGCAATCGGGTCGCTTCGGCCACCATGCCAGCCCAGTCGCGTGGCGGTTGACGCACCAAATCGGCTCGGTACCAAAGTAATTGAGTGTTGGTGGCAACTGGCGCGGCATACAGCCGGTGTTTCCAGGTAGCCGTCTTGAGCGGGCCCGGCAGGATATCGACGCTGGCGTCGGTCTCGGCCCGCCCGGACGGGTCGTCGGACAACGCCAACGCCCAGCCCGCTTCGGCGAATTCCGCGGTCCACACCACGTCAACGGCCATCACGTCCAGGGTGTGGTCATGCCCGGTCAGCCGGCGGGCAAGTTGTAGCCGCTGTTCATCGGGAGAGCGGGCCAGACTCACGTGCTGGATGCTGTAGCGACCGTCGGCCTCGGCCGTGCAGCGCTGCGCCACCGCGGTAAACGTCGCTCCGTCGGTGGCCGGCGTGTAGAAGCTGATCACCAGCCCGTTGGCACCGGAACCGCAGGCTGGAACCACCGACGCGGTGATCAACGCCGCCAGCACGGCCGATCCCCACCGCCGCACCCGCCCGCGACGGCTCACCAACGCTTCGTCCCCCGCAAGCCGTCGCGCCCCAGGTCAGATCGCTAGACGCGCCAAAAGATCTCGCGCCTTCTCTGCGTTCTGCGGATCGCAGAGGACGTCGTAACGACCGGCCACCAACTGCATGGTCGAGCTGAAGTCTCTGGTGCCGCGCGCCATGGCGTAGGGGACCGCGGAGGTGATCAGCCCGAAGAAAACGCCGGCGACCAAACCGGTGAATAGCGCGCCCCATGGACTCGGGCTGAAGAACCCGAGCACCAACCCGATGAACAGACCGAGCCAGGCGCCGCTGAGCACTCCACCACCGAGCACCTTGCCCCAGCTCAGGCGGCCGGTGACGCGTTCTACCTGCATGAGGTCGACGCCGACGATGGTCACTTGCTGGACCGGAAACTCCTGAACGGAGAGGTAATCGACGGCGCGCTGCGCCTCGGCATAGGTCGGGTACGAACCAACCGGCCAGCCTTTGGGCGGCGTCGGTAATCCGGGCACATTGCGCCGTCCCGCCGTCCCACCTGCCGGCGGTTGTCCGGGTTGGAATGGGCTAGTCATCGGTCCTCATTCTCCTCCTGCATCGGCCATCGTTCCATCCCGGCAATCGAGATGCACTCTCCGGGCTGCACATTTGACCTGGCCGGGGCTACTGAGGCCCTTACTTCAGCGCCATTTCCGATTCCTGCGCCTGGGTAAGGTTAATCACCATGACAGCTCCCGGCGGCTCTTTCGGTGAGGATAGCGGCAGCGCGCCGCCACCGCCTCCGGCCGGTCAGCAATCCCCCGCGCAGCCGGTTTCCGACGCTCCCTGGGCTTCGCCTGCGTCGCCGCCGGTAGTGGACTATCCGGACTACCCGGCACCTCGTTACCCCGCCTACCCGGACAGTTCGGTCG
>JAVROG010000255.1:0-8987 GCA_032162865.1 Mycobacterium sp.
GCGTCGGTCATCGGCCTAGCCTTTCTCGAGATGTCTTCGTGGCAGCGAAAGTTCGGTACCTCGCGATCCACCACAAAGACGTTACGGGTGTGTGTCGGGGATCGGTAGGGACCTTAGTCAACCGGATGAAATTTACTGCCTCACAATGGCTTCAGTGGTCCCTGCGAGTCCGTTCGCGCTATCGCCCGCGATATCACCGGTGTGAACCCCATCGAAGTAGTCCGCGGTACCGAAGTGACTCATGTGATCAGGTCGGGCAGGAGGGGAGGCTATTCCTGCCCTTGTCTGGCATTCTGAAGGCATGCCAGGCCAGGAAATCGATCGAAACCGTGCGACGAGCGCGCTCGAGGTGATCAGACAGCACCCGGTATTGGTGCTCTTCGTGCTGTCGCCGGTGATCGCGGTATTGGGTCTCATGTGGTACTTCGTGGGTGCCGGTTGGACGATCTTCGCGGCGATCCTGCTGCTGCTCGGCGGCACCGCCGCCATCGTTCTCAAGCGCTGACCCGCCGGCATGCGTTCGTGGTGGGGCTGGGGCACGCTGGAACAGGCCCTCACGCAGCAGGAGACGAGCGAGCTGGTGGCGCGGGTGTCGGCAATGCTGCCCGGCCACGACCTCACCGACCACCGGCCGCCGGACCCCACTGCGCTCGGTCTGCCGGGCCCACGGATAACTCCGCCCGCATCGCTGGCGGCACTGTGCTCAGCCCATGTCGTGGATCGGGCCGGCCATGCGCGCGGCAAGGCGTTTCGTGACGTTGCACGTAACCTGCAGGGCAGACTCGACCACATTCCCGACCTGATCGTGCGGCCCCGTCGTGAACAGGACGTGGTCGATGTGCTGGATTGGTGCACGCGCGAAGGGATTCCGGCCATCCCGTACGGCGGCGGCAGCTCCGTGGTGGGCGGCGTGGAGCCGCGTTTCGATGAGCCGGCAATCACCCTGGACGTCAGCGCGATGAGCGCGGTGGTCGAAGTTGACCAGGTCAGCCGGGCCGCACGGATCCAGGCTGGGGCGCTGGGGCCATGGATCGAGGACCAACTGCGTCGGCATGACCTGACGCTGCGGCACTTCCCGCAGTCGTTCGCATTCTCCAGCCTCGGTGGTTGGCTGGCCACCCGGGCCGGCGGCCACTTCGCCACCCTCTACACCCATATCGACGACCTGACCGAATCGGTGCGGGTGGTCACCCCGACCGGAGTCAGCGAATCGCGGCGGCTCCCGGGCTCCGGCGCAGGTCCGTCCCCGGACCGCCTCTTTGTTGGCTCCGAGGGCACGCTCGGCGTCATCACCGAGGCGTGGATGCGGCTACAGAATCGTCCGCGTTGGCAGGTCACCGCGACCGTGGCGTTCGAGGATTGGGCCCCCGCGGTCGCCGCGACCCGCACCATCGCGCAGGCCGGGCTGTTTCCAGCGAACTGCCGACTGCTTGACCCCACCGAGGCGTTTCTGAATGCCGGCACGCCGGTCGCGGGTGGGTTGTTGGTGCTGGCCTTCGAATCCGCAGACCACCCGATCGACCCGTGGCTCAACCGCGCTCTGGAGATCGCTGTCGAGCACGGCGGCACCGTCATCGCGCGCCGCAACCGCGAAACCGACAGCGACAGAGCGGAAACCGGCGGGGCCGATGCCTCCGAGAACTGGCGTTCGGCGTTCCTGCGCATGCCGTATCAACGAGATGCCCTCGCACGCCGCGGGGTCATCGCCGAGACTTTCGAAACCGCTTGCACCTGGGACGGTTTCGACGCGCTGCATGCCGCGGTGACCAGCGCCGCCCGAACCGCGATCGACCGGGTGTGCGGCACCGGGGTGGTGACCTGCAGGTTCACCCATGTCTACCCGGACGGCCCGGCGCCGTACTACGGCATCTACGCCGCCGGCCGATGGGGCTCCCTCGACGCACAGTGGGACGAAATGAAAGCCGCTGTCTCCGAAGCGATCAGCGCCACCGGAGGCACAATCACGCATCACCATGCGGTCGGTCGCGACCACCGGCCGTGGTACGACCGGCAACGTCCCGAACCGTTCGCCGTGGCGCTGCGTGCCGTGAAAAACGCGCTGGACCCGGCTGGGATTCTCAATCCCGGGGTGCTCTTTGATCCGTGATCGACCCGTTCTCAGCCGTGTCCGATGTGCAGCAGCTTGGCGAGGTTGGCCAGCTTGACGCGGGGACGGCCGTGCGGCTCGCCGGCCGAGCGCTCGAATTGGTCGATGATGTCCCAGTGAGCCGACGTGACCACCTTGGGTTGGCGTTCGGCCAGCCAGTCAGCGAGCTTGGTCGCATGGTCGTCAGCGAAATCCGCCAGGCTGGCGCCCGCCAGGTCTGCGAGCACGGTGTCGACGGTTTCCTGTGAGTCGCTCTTGTTGGTGCCGATCACCCCGGTCGGGCCGCGCTTGATCCAACCGACAACATATTCGTTGCGGCTGCCTTCCACCCGCCCGTCGTTGTGGGGAATGGTGCCGCGCCTGTCGTCGAACGGCAGGCCCGGGGTCGGCACACCGCGGTAGCCGACCGAGCGAACCACAAGCTGTGCCGGAATCTCCTCGCGCTCGCCCGTGTCCTTGGCCGATACCCACCCGCTGTCGTCGGCGACCAGTTCGTTGTGGCCCAGCACGACGTGTTCGACGTGGGTCTCGCCCTTGATCTCGATCGGAGATGTCAAGAACCGGAACACGATTCGGCGATGGCCGGGGCGGGGTGCGCGCTCGGCATAGCCGCGCAGCACCTTGATGTTCAGCTTGGTGACCTTGCCCGCGGCCTCGGCTTCCTCGTCGGTGATGTTTTCCAACTGAGCCGGATCGACGATCACGTCGACCCCTTCGAGTTCACCGAGTTCACGCAGCTCCATCGTGGTGAACGCCGTCTGCAGCGGGCCGCGCCGGCCGATGATCACCACCTCGTCGACTCCGCAGGGACGCAGCGACTCGAGCGCGTGATCGGCGATGTCGGTGAGAGCCAGCACGTCGGGGTCGGTGACCAGGATGCGGGCGACGTCGATCGCGACGTTGCCATTGCCCACGACCACGGCCCGGGCTCCCGAGAGGTCCGGTGTCTTCTCCTCGAAGTGCGGGTGCGCGTTGTACCACCCCACGAAATCGACGGCGGAGATGCTGCCGATCAGGTCCTCGCCGGGAATGTTCAGTGGTTTGTCCGACTGTGTGCCGACCGCATAAATCACCGCGTCGTACCGTTCGGCGAGCTCGGCGGCCTCCACGTGATCGCCCACCACCACGTTGCCGAAGAAGCGGAACCGGGAGTCGCTCCCGGTCTTCTCGAATTGTTTGCTGATCGACTTGATCTTGGGGTGGTCGGGCGCGACACCGGAGCGCACCAACCCCCACGGCGTGGGCAGCATCTCCAGCATGTCGACGGCCACGTCGATCTCGTCGGACGCGTCAGCGGCTTTGAGTAGGGAAGCGGCGGCGAAAAAGCCCGACGGCCCGGAGCCGACGATGGCTATGTAGTAACGATGGTTAGGACGCACTGCTGAGCCTTCTGTTCGTGCGCGGCTGCAGCGTAAAGGGCTGGTGCAGAAATGGGCCGCAGTCGCACGGTGCACATGACGCCTTCTGATGCTAGACGGTGCTGCCGGTAACGTGGTCGCCTGTGGAACCTGACCGTCAAGCAGACATCGCCGCCCTTGACGCCACCCTGACCACGGTGGAACGGGTGCTCGACGTCGACGGTCTGAAGAGCCGTATCGAGAAACTCGAGCAGGAGGCGTCGGATCCCAAGCTGTGGGACGACCAGACCAACGCCCAGCGGGTCACCAGTGAGTTGTCGCACACACAGGGGGAGTTGCGCCGCATCGAAGAGCTGCGTGGCCGCCTCGACGACCTCCCGGTGCTCTACGAGATGGCTGCCGAAGAAGAAGGCGCCACGGGTGATGACGCGCTTATCGAAGCCGATGCCGAACTCAAGGCGCTGCGGGCCGACATCGAGGCCACCGAAGTCCGCACTTTGCTGTCCGGCGAGTACGACGATCGTGAGGCATTACTCACAATCCGCTCCGGCGCGGGCGGAGTCGACGCCGCCGATTGGGCCGAGATGCTGATGCGGATGTACGTGCGCTGGGCTGAGCAGCACAAATACCCCGTTGAGGTGTTCGACACATCGTATGCCGAAGAGGCGGGGATCAAGAGCGCCACCTTCGCCGTGCACGCGCCGTTCGCCTACGGCACGCTGTCCGTCGAACAGGGCACCCACCGGTTGGTGCGGATCAGCCCGTTCGACAATCAAAGCCGACGTCAGACGTCTTTCGCAGAGGTCGAGGTGTTGCCGGTGGTGGACACCACCGACCACATCGAAATTCCCGAGGGTGACATTCGCGTCGACGTCTACCGGTCCAGTGGTCCCGGCGGCCAATCGGTCAACACGACGGACTCGGCGGTTCGACTCACCCACATCCCAACCGGTATCGTCGTGACTTGCCAGAACGAGAAGTCGCAACTGCAGAACAAAGTTTCGGCATTGCGAGTGCTATCGGCAAAGTTGTTGGAGCGTAAGCGTTCCGAGGAACGTGCCGAGCTCGACGCCTTGAAAGGCGATGGCGGAAGCTCCTGGGGAAACCAGATGCGGTCATACGTGCTGCACCCCTATCAGATGGTCAAGGATCTGCGCACCGAGTTCGAGGTGGGCAATCCTGCGGCGGTCTTGGATGGAGACATCGACGGGTTCCTGGAAGCAGGGATCCGGTGGCGCAACAGGAAAGATGACGACTAAAACAACGGCTCTTGCAATGAACCTTGCCTCTACAGCGCAGAAGTGGCATGACTTCTGGCGCGGCCCAATCGGCGAATGGATCATCACCCGGGGTGTGCGGATCGCCATGCTGGTGATCGCGGCGGTGCTGGCGGCGCGCTTGGTCCAGTGGGTGGCGCAGCGGGTGACCAACCAACTCGACGAAGGCTTCGCCGAAAGCGACGCCTTGGTGCGCTCGGAAGCAACCAAACACCGCCAGGCCGTCGCCGGGGTGATCTCGTGGGTGTCGATCGTGCTGATCTCCATCGTGGTGATCTTGCAGATCGGCTCTGTGCTGCAGTTTTCGGTGGGTGGACTCGTCGCGCCGGCGACAGTGGTGGGCGCGGCGCTGGGCTTCGGTGCCCAGCAGCTGGTCAAGGACCTGCTGTCCGGGTTTTTCATCATCGTCGAGAAGCAGTACGGCTTCGGTGACCTGGTGTCGCTGACGGTCCAGGGAATTGCCGCCGAGGCCCGCGGCACTGTGGAGAACGTGACGTTGCGCGTCACCAGACTGCGCTCGTCGGACGGCGAGCTGTTCACGATTCCCAATGGCCAGATCGTCAAGACGATCAACCTCTCCAAGGACTGGGCGCGCGCGGTCGTGGACATCCCCGTCTCGACCAGCGCCGACCTCAATCGGGTGAATGAGGTTTTGCATCAGGAGTGCGAGCACGCGCTCGATGACGCGGTGCTGGGGAACTTGCTGTTGGACGCGCCCACCGTGATGGGTGTGGAAAGCATCGAACTCAGCACGGTCACGCTACGGCTGGTCGCCCGCACGCTGCCGGGCAAACAGTTCGAGGCCGGTCGCCAGTTACGTGTTCTGGTGATCCGGGCCCTCGCCCGGGCTGGCATCGTGACCGCGGCCGACGCCAGGGTGGGCGTCGTCGATGACGCGGGTGTCGCTGACGCCACCGAGACCGGTGAGGTGAGCGCCGCCGACAAGACCCCGGGTCCGGTGACGCAGCGATGAAACTCGACCTGAACCTGTTACAGAAGCGTCGTAGCAAGGACGAGCGGCGCGCGCCGAGCCACTTGTTCGGCGGGCGTATCCGCACGTCGACACTGGTGTTGATCGTCGTGTTCATTGCATTGTGGTGGACGTACGGGACGTACGCTCCGCACCCACAGCCCACGCCGGCGCCGTCCCAGGTCGTGCCGCCTGGCTTCGTGCCCGACCCCGACTACACCTGGGTGCCGCGGACCAGAGTGGAGCAGCCGCCTGTCACCAGGCCGACGCCGACTCCTACGCCGACGACGACGCTGCCACCGCCGACGACGACCACCACGACGTCCCCGCCGGGGCTGCCGTGCCTGCTGCCGCCGCCTTTCTGCCCGCCCTCAAGCAGCCCGAGCCCAACCCCGTCAACACCGTCCCAGCAACCGTTGCCCGGGCTGGCCCCGGCGCCCAGCCCGACGGCCCCGGCCCGCTGAGTTTCGCCCCCCGGCGAAACACCCCGCTACACTGGCGTGCCGTGATGATCACCCTGGAACATGTCACCAAGCAGTACAAATCGTCGGCACGTCCGGCCTTGGATGACATCAATGTCAAAATCGATAAGGGTGAGTTCGTCTTCCTCATCGGTCCGTCAGGATCGGGCAAGTCGACGTTTATGCGGCTGGTGCTGGCTGCGGATACGCCGACGACCGGTGATATTCGGGTTTCCAAGTTCCATGTGAACAAGCTGCGCGGTCGCAACGTGCCGAAGTTGCGTCAGGTCATCGGCTGCGTCTTCCAGGACTTCCGGTTGCTGCAGCAGAAGACGGTTTACGACAACGTCGCCTTCGCACTGGAGGTCATCGGCAGACGCACTGACGCGATCAACCGGGTGGTGCCGGAAGTGCTCGAAACTGTCGGCTTGGCTGGCAAGGCCAACCGGTTGCCGCACGAACTCTCGGGCGGGGAACAGCAGCGGGTGGCAATCGCCCGCGCGTACGTGAACCGTCCGCTGGTGCTGCTGGCCGATGAGCCCACCGGGAACCTCGACCCGGACACCAGTAAGGACATCATGGATCTGTTGGAGCGGATCAACCGCACGGGGACGACGGTATTGATGGCGACACACGACCATCACATCGTGGACGCGATGCGACAGCGTGTGGTCGAGTTGTCACTGGGCAGGCTGGTTCGCGACGAACAGCGTGGCGTCTACGGGATGGATCGCTAAGTGCGCTTCGGATTCCTACTCAACGAGGTCCTGACCGGCCTTCGTCGCAACGTCACGATGACGACGGCGATGATCCTGACGACAGCGATCTCCATCGGCCTGTTCGGCGGCGGTCTGCTGGTGGTGCGGTTGGCCGACAACTCCCGCGCCATCTACCTCGACCGCGTCGAATCGCAGGTCTTCCTCACCGACGACGTGTCCGCGAACGACCCGACCTGCGCCAACAACCCATGCAAGGCGCTTCGGGAAACGATCGAAAAGCGCCAAGACGTCAAGTCGGTGCGGTTCCTCAACCGTGAGCAGGCCTACGACGACGCCATCCGTAAGTTCCCGCAGTACAAGGATGTGGCGGGCAAGGACGCCTTCCCGGCGTCGTTCATCGTCAAGCTGAACAACCCCGAGCAGCACAAGGATTTCGACGCGGCAATCGGGGGGCCGCAGCCCCAGCCCGGTGTGGCGTCGGTGCTGAATCAGAAGGAGCTGATCGACCGGCTGTTCGCGGTGCTGAACGGTTTGAGCAATGCCGCGTTCGCGGTCGCCCTGGTCCAGGCCGTCGGTGCGATTCTGCTGATCGCCAACATGGTCCAAGTCGCGGCCTACACGCGACGCACCGAGATCGGCATCATGCGGTTGGTCGGCGCCAGTCGCTGGTACACCCAGCTGCCGTTCCTGTTGGAGGCGACGTTGGCGGCGACCATTGGCGTCGCGATCGCCATTCTCGGCTTGATTTTGGTTCGGGCGCTGTTCTTGGAGAGCGCGCTGAACCAGTTCTACCAAGCCAATCTGATAGCCAGGGTTGACTACGCCGACATCCTCTATGTCTCCCCGATCCTGCTGCTGCTCGGGGTGGCGATGTCAGGGTTGACGGCGTACGCGACGTTGCGCCTTTACATTCGGCGGTAAGTAGTGGTCAATAAGCCGCGCCGCGACGGCAGACAGATCATCGCCAGCAATCGCAAGGCGCGACACAACTACTCGATCATCGACGTGTTCGAGGCCGGCGTGGCGTTGCAGGGCACCGAGGTGAAGAGCCTGCGTGAGGGGCACGCGTCCCTGGTCGATGCGTTCGCCACGGTCGACGACGGGGAAGTCTGGCTGCGCAATGTGCACATTCCGGAGTACCGGAATGGCAGCTGGACCAATCACGAACCGCGACGCAATCGCAAGCTGCTGTTGCACCGTCACCAAATCGACAACCTGATCGGCAAAATCCGCGAAGGAAATTTTTCCCTGGTGCCGTTGTCCATGTATTTCTTCGAGGGAAAGGTCAAGGTCGAGTTGGCGCTGGCGCGCGGCAAGCAAGCGCACGACAAACGCCAGGACCTGGCCCGCCGGGACGCCCAGCGGGAAGTGATACGGGAGCTGGGCCGCCGAGCGAAGGGTATGGGCGGATGAGCGCCGAGGATCCGGTGATCAAAGAGCTGTCGGCGGCCGTGGAACGCAGCCCCGACGTCATCGAACTGCGTCTGCATTTGGCGAACCTGCTGGCCGAGAAGGGTCGCTACGCAGAGGCCCTGGGACATTGCAGCGCCGCACTGACCAAGGACGCCGCCAATGCTGCCGCGCTGAAGCTGTTGCAGCGCTGCAGCGCGGCTTTAGCAACGGGGGGGTCGGCGGGGGAGCGCCGGCCCGCTGAACCTGATGCCCATGAGGGCTTTGACTGGTCGAGTGCGGAAAAAGAAGTCGCCGACATCATTGCGCCCGCGTTCGTCGAGGACAGCGCGGACGTCGTCGATGAAAACGATTTCGACGTGCTGCAACATAGCAACGTGGGGCTGGCCGATGTCGCCGGCATGGCCGATGTCAAACAGCAACTTGAGCTTTCGCTACTGGGGCCGATTCGTAACCCCGCGCTGATGAAGGCGTACAAGATCTCGGCCCGCGGTGGCCTGCTGCTTTACGGACCGCCCGGTTGCGGCAAAACCCATATCGCCAAAGCGATTTCAGGTGAGCTTCGGGCCAGTTTCTACCAAGTGGGACTGGCTGATGTGCTGCACCGCTGGCTGGGGGAGAGCGAACGCAGCATCCGCTCGGTGTTCGACAACGCCCGCCGCAACGCGCCCTGCGTGCTGTTCTT
>JAVROG010000256.1:0-7726 GCA_032162865.1 Mycobacterium sp.
GAGGCGGGCAGGAAGCCACGCAGCCCGATGTCGAGGATCAGGCCACCCTTGACGACCTCGATGACGGTGCCCTTGACGGCCTCGTCCTTCTCCTTGAGCTCCTCGATGGTGCCCCAGGCGCGCTCGTACTGGGCGCGCTTCTTGGAGAGGATGAGCCGGCCCTCTTTGTCCTCTTTGGTGAGGACCAGGGCTTCGACCTCGTCGCCGACGGTAACGACCTCGTTGGGGTCGACGTCGTGCTTGATCGAGAGTTCGCGGGCGGGGATGACCCCTTCGGTCTTGTAGCCGATATCGAGGAGCACCTCGTCCCGGTCAACTTTGACGATGGTGCCTTCGACGATGTCGCCATCGTTGAAGTACTTGATCGTTTTGTCTATTGCTGCGAGAAAGTCCTCGGCAGAGCCAATGTCGTTGACGGCTACTTGCGGCGAGGTGACGGTGGGACTCGGCATATTGTTGGGTTGCTCCGGACAGGGTTCATCGTAGGGACTCGGACTTTGGGACTTGAGTTATTGATGTGACCCGCGATCGAACACAAGCGGGTACCTGACGAGGCTACTCGACTGCCTGCACGCTGGCCAAACCCGCCCCGGTCTACCCGAACCTACCCGCCGGCGGTTGGTCGGCGGCGCCCGATGGAGTCCGACACCAGCCCACCGGGCATCAGCCACTGATCCGGCTCGCGCTCGATGAACTTCGCGAGCGCGTCGGCCACGCGCTGCGAGGTGATCTGCACCGCGTCAGTCAGGTTCTGGTCCTGAACGTCGAGCGAGACCCCGGCGGATATCGGCTGGCCGAAGACGGGTTCACGCTGATGTTTGTCTTGGAACACCGCGCCGGGCACGATCAGCGCGCCGGTACGCACAGCCAGCAAAGCCGGTCCCGGACCCACTGGGCGCTTGATGCCCGCGAGGTCAACCTCGATGCCTTTGCTGACGCCTCCTTGGGCGCCCTCTCTGGCCCGGAAATAGTCGCCGGCGATCGCGACGATTCGGCCGCGCCGGAGGGCATCCGCCATTGCCCCGGTGATACTGCCTCCGCCGGTGCGCTCGATGACGATCAGTTCCAACTGGGTCTTCTGCGCGCCGCGTTCGATGACCCACTGCATCAGAGCGGGCTGCCGGTTGATGACCGCAGTGGTCGGCAGCCCGTTGAGCGCGAGCACGATAGGGATCGCCGCGTACGAGCCGAGATGCGGGAAGGCGACGATGGCGCCCACACCGGCGGGACGACCGGCCTCCAGGGCGGCGTGGATGGGTGACGGGTCTTCGATCCGGAAGCGCCGCAGCGCGGCGGCATGCGTTGCGGCGAGGAACCAGATGGTGTCGTTGGCGTTGCGCAGCAGCGCCCGGTACATCGCCTGGACGGGCCGCCACTTTCGCGAGGAGAACTGCGCAGTCGGATCCACGTTGTCGCGGAAGTCCTGCAGCACGCTCGCATGCTGGGCACGGCCCCGCCAGTACACGATCCGGGCGAGCCCGGCCAAAAACGCGTCGGCGACGCGGGCCGGCATCAGGCCCAGCATCTTTGACCAGATCACCAGCGGAAATCGCAGGAACGGCTGACGCTGAGCGGTATCCGACATTTCAGCAGTCTAAGTTCGCGAAACGGCGCCCTAGTGAGGCATTGGTGAGCTACTAGTGAGCCGCAGCGTCCCAGCTGCGGCCGTACCCCACCGAGACCTCGAGCGGTACATCCAGCGGGTACGCCGCGCCCATCTTGTCGCGGACCATCGCCTCGAGCTGATCACGCTCCCCCGGCGCGACCTCGAACAGCAGCTCGTCGTGCACCTGCAGCAACATCCGTGAAGCCAACGCGGCCCCTTTGATCGCCTTGTCGACCTCGATCATCGCCACCTTGATGATGTCAGCGGCACTGCCCTGGATCGGCGCATTGAGCGCCGCCCGCTCGGCGGCCTCGCGCACCTGGCGGTTGCTGCTGTCCAACTCGGGCAGATAGCGTCGCCGCCCCAGCACGGTCGAGGTATAGCCGTCTTTTCGGGCCTGTTCGACGATGGCCATCAGGTAGTCGCGCACGCCACCGAAGCGGGCGAAGTACTGGTCCATCTGAACCTTCGCCTCTTCGGTCGAGATCTTGAGCTGGGCAGCCAGCCCGTAGGCGCTCAATCCATAGGCCAAGCCGTACGACATCGCCTTGACCCGGCGCCGCAGCTCACCGGTGACCTCGTCGATCGGCACGCCGAATGCGCGGGAGGCAACGAACGAGTGCAGGTCCTCGCCGGTGTTGAATGCCTCGATCAGGCCTTCGTCACGCGACAGGTGCGCCATGATCCGCATCTCGATCTGGCTGTAGTCGGCGGTCATCAGCTCGGTGTAGTCGTCCTTGCCCACCACGAACGCGTCACGGATATGCCGGCCGGCATCGGTGCGGATCGGGATGTTCTGCAGGTTCGGTTCGGTCGACGACAACCGGCCGGTGGCAGCGATCGTCTGGTTGAAGGTGGTGTGGATCCGGCCATCGGAAGCCACCGAGTTGAGCAGCCCATCGACGGTGACCTTCAGCCGTGTGACGTCGCGGTGCGTCAGCATGTGCTGCAGGAACGGGTGACCGGTCTTGTCGAACAACGATTGCAGCGCGTCGGCGTCCGTGGTGTAGCCGGTCTTGGTGCGCTTGGTCTTGGGCATGCCGAGTTCGTCGAACAGCACCACTTGCAGCTGTTTGGGTGAACCCAGGTTGATCTGCTTGCCGATGACGGCGTAGGCGGCTTCGGCCGCGTCGCGGATCTGATCGGCGAACTGGCTCTGCAGCTCGGTGAGCATGCTCAGGTCGACGGCGATTCCGGCGCTCTCCATGTCGGCCAGCGCTCGCTGTACGGGCAGCTCCATTTCACCCAGCAGTGCCGTCGAGTCGATGCGGGCCAGCTCGGCGTCCAGCGCTTCGGCCAGGTCAACGACAGCCCGGGCCCGCAGGATGCTGGTTTGGACGGCTTGCTCGTCCACCCCGCCTGCCTCGTCCAGGTCGTCGAGCAGCGAAAGTTGTTGCTGCTCTGGCGTTTCCGCACGAAGCTCGCGGCGCAGATAGCGCAGTGAGAGGTCGTCGAGGGTGAAGCTGCGTTGCCCGGGCCGGACCAGGTAGGCGGCCAGCGCGATATCGGAGGTGATGCCGCTCAGCGTCCAACCGCGTCCCGTCAGATCGTGGATGGCCAGCTTTGCCTCATGCAGAGCCTTGGGCTGGTCAGGGTCGGACAGCCAGGCGGCTAACGCGGCATCGTCGTCCGGGGTCAGCGTCGCCGTGTCGATGTAGCCGCCGTCCCCGTCAGCGGCGGCGATGGCCAGTGCGGTGGCGTCACCCCCGTGCGGCAGGTGGGTGCCCACCACTGTCAGCCCGGACCGCCGCCCGTCGCTGACATGGTCGGACAGCCACTGGGCGACCGTGCCCGGTTCCAGTGCCCCGCCGCGCACGTCGAACCCCTCGTCGACCTCCGGCTCGACGGCGGCCAGTGTGTCGAACAACCGGTCACGCAGAACGCGGAACTCGAGGTCGTCGAAAAGCCGGTGGATGTGATCGCGATCCCAGGGCTGCAAGCGCAGCGTGTCCGGCGTCTGCGCCAGCGCCACGTCCTTGACCAGCTCGGTCAGGTCCCTGTTCAGCAGGACACCGGCTACGTGCGTCCGCAGTGCGTCGCCCACCTTGCCGCGCACCGCGTCGATGTTGTCGACGAGGGATTGCAACGAGCCGTACTCGATGATCCATTTCGACGCCGTTTTCTCCCCTACCCCGGGAATGCCGGGCAGATTGTCGCTGGGATCGCCCCGCAGCGCGGCGAAGTCCGGGTACTGGGCGGGCGTGAGGCCGTATTTTTCGACGACGGCATCCGGGGTGAATCGGGTGAGTTCGCTGACGCCTTTGCGCGGGTAGAGCACCGTCACGTCGTCGCTGACCAACTGCAGGGCGTCACGGTCGCCGGTGACCACCAGGACCCGGTAGCCCTCGTTCTCGGCCTGGGTGGCCAGCGTCGCGATGATGTCGTCGGCCTCGAAACCCGGTTCGGCGAGCACGGTGATACCAAGCGCACCGAGGACTTCTTTGGTGATGTCGATCTGGCCGTGAAACTCATCGGGCGTCGAGGACCGGTTGGCTTTGTATTCGGGGTAGCGCTCGGAGCGGAATGTCTGCCGGGAGACGTCGAACGCGGCGGCGATATGAGTGGGAGCCTCGTCCCGCAGCAGGTTGATCAGCATGGCGGTGAACCCGTAGACGGCGTTGGTGGTCAGCCCGCCGCGAGTCTTGAAGTTCTCCGCGGGCAACGCGTAGAACGCCCGGAACGCGAGCGAATTTCCGTCCAGCAACATCAGCGTGGGCTTGGCTGTCTCACTGGCGCTCGTGGCGGGACTCACGGCTCACACTCTAGGCACCGGGTCTGACGCGCTCCCGACCTCACCACCGGCCGGCAAAACTGCAACACGTTTCAGTTCTGTGCCTGCGCTGGGTACGCT
Source organism: Mycobacterium sp. (assembly GCA_032162865.1). Taxonomy (GTDB): domain Bacteria; phylum Actinomycetota; class Actinomycetes; order Mycobacteriales; family Mycobacteriaceae; genus Mycobacterium. Next base: position 4,458 of record JAVROG010000256.1, read on the forward strand.
GGCCCGGTGCCAGAGGTCACTAGCCAAGAACCCGCAATCGACGGATGGTTCACCACCGATGACGCCGGAATCCCATATCTGATCGGCAGTAAGTGCCCGGGGTGTGGAACCTTCGTCTTCCCGCCGCGCGAGAACAACTGCCCCAATCCGGCGTGCGACGGCGACTCACTAGAGTCCGTCGCTTTATCGAGGCGCGGAAAGCTGTGGAGCTATACCGAGAACCGCTACCCACCACCTGCGCCCTACCCCGCGCCGGACCCCTTTGAACCGTTCGCTATTGCCGCGGTGGAACTGGCCGACGAGGGACTCATCGTGCTGGGCAAGGTGGTCGAGGGGACGCTTGCGGCCGACCTGAAGGTCGGTATGGAGATGGAGCTGACGACTATGCCGCTGTTCACCGACGCCGACGGCGTCGAACGCACCGTGTACGCGTGGAAGGTCGCGTGATGACCGTGGGCACTCCCGAACCGCTCTACATCCTCGGCGCCGGCATGCACCCGTGGGGTAAATGGGGCCGCGACTTCACCGAATACGGCGTGGTCGCCGCGCGGTCAGCCCTGGCCGAGGCCGGGCTGGACTGGCGGCAGATCCAATTGGTCGCCGGCGCCGACACCATCCGCAACGGCTACCCGGGTTTCATCGCGGGGTCGACCTTCGCGCAGAAGCTCGGCTGGAATGGCGTCCCGGTCAGCTCCAGCTATGCAGCGTGCGCCAGCGGCTCGCAGGCGCTGCAAAGCGCGCGGGCCCACATTCTGGCCGGTTTCTGCGACGTTGCGCTGGTCATCGGCGCCGACACCACACCGAAGGGGGCGTTCGCCCCGGTCGGCGGGGAACGTACGAACGACCCGGACTGGCAGCGCTTCCACCTGATCGGTGCGATGAACCCGGTGTACTTCGCACTGCTCGCGCGGCGCCGCATGGACCTCTACGGGGCGACGTCGGAGGACTTCGCGCAGGTCAAGGTCAAGAATTCCCAGCACGGTCTGCAGAACCCGAATGCCCGCTATCGCAAGGAATCCTCGATCGAGGACGTGCTGGCCAGCCCGGTGGTCAGCGACCCGTTGCGACAGCTCGACATCTGCGCCACCTCCGACGGGGCTGCCGCGCTGATTGTGGCCAGCGCGGACTTCGCCCGCAAGCACCTCGGTTCCCTGGACGGTGTGCCGTCGGTGCGCGCGGTCAGCACGGTGACCCCGCGTTACCCACAGCACTCGCCCGAATTACCCGACATCGCAACGGATTCCACCGCGGTGGTGCCGGCACCGGACCGGGTGTTCAAGGATCAGATCCTCGACGCTGCTTACGCCGAAGCCGGCATCGGGCCGGAAGACGTGAGCCTGGCCGAGGTCTACGACCTGTCGACGGCGCTGGAACTCGACTGGTACGAGCACTTGGGTTTGTGCCCCAAGGGCGAGGCCGAGTCGCTGCTACGCAGCGGAGCCACGACCGTCGGCGGCAAGGTTCCGGTCAACGCGTCGGGCGGGTTGGCGTGCTTCGGCGAGGCCATTCCGGCTCAGGCGATCGCGCAGGTGTGCGAGCTGACCTGGCAGCTGCGTGGCCAGGCCACTGGCAGGCAGGTGGAGGGCGCGACCGTCGGCGTCACCGCCAACCAGGGCCTGTTTGGCCATGGGTCATCGGTGATCGTCGCGCGCTAGGACTCTGCTGAATTAGTGGCTTGTGGGGCGGGGTGCCTCAAAGCGCTCTGTGGCGCGTGGGTTAAGTCAGACCCGGAGGTCGACAATTCGAGGGTCACCCCGCCGTATTGAGCGTGGCATCGGTCGCGTGCGAGGGCAAGCCTGTGGTTGGTGTCGGCCTCAGGCCAGTGCCCAGGTGGTGCCGGTGTGGGTTAGACCCATCGCGAGCAGGCGGCGCAGATTCAATGCGGCGCTGCGGTGGTGGAGCCAGTGATCGTTCTTCGCGACGCCGCGGTAGCGGACTTTGCGGTTGCCTCGGGTCAGCCACGCGATCGAACGTTCCACCATAGGGCGGTGTCGTCGGTACTCGTTGAGCCACAACGGATTCTGGGCTCGTCGGCGAGCTTGCCTTTGCAGTGCGTCGTGCGGTCGGAGTTTCAGCGTCTTGCCTTTGATCGCGGTGGTGCAGCGCGACCGTAAGGCACAGCCGGTGCACGCGACGCCGAACACCGCATTGCCGGCCGCCGTGATGGAACGGGTCAAACCTGCCGGGCAGGTCACCCGTGCATCAGCGTGATCGACGGTGAAGTCGTCGACGGTGAATCCACCGGGAACCGCTGGCCGCAATGGTGCGGGCTTGACCACGTCGCGGTGGCCGCGCTCGACCAGATGAGCGCGGAACTCGCCGGATCCGTACGCCGAATCGGCCAGGACCGCGACCGGGCCGCCTTCCCGTTCGAGCAGATTCGCTGCGACGGTGGCCTCCCTATCTGCGGTTCCGTTGGCGTGGCGCAACGCGCAGTCGGTGATGATTCCGGTATCGGGTTCCACGGCGATGTGGGCCTTGAACCCGTCCTGGCGATGGTGCACCGACTTGTGCACGTGGCGACTTTCGGGGTCGACGGTGGAGATCACCCGATCGCAGGCCACCTGCCGGGCGATGCGCCACCGCCCGTCGGTGCCATCGGAACCCTCGACGGGTTCGACGTCTTGGCCGCTGATCAGCGCCAACAACGCGACCGCCTCCGCGGCGCGGGGCCCGAGGTCTTGATCTGGCAGATGCCCCAGCAGACGGTGCGCATCGCCGACCAGCCCGTCGATCAGCAGGTCACGAGCGGTCTTGTCATCCCACGCGATCGCCGGCTTACCCGGATCGTCGTAGTCGTGAGCGGTGCAATGAACCTCGACGACCTCGGCGGCGCCGCTCACCTCACGGCGGACCCGCCGGATCGCGGCGATCAACTGCGTCACGGTGTCCTGAGTGGCGACCGCGTCGTCGAGGACCGTGGAATCCAACGCCCGCCGTGTCCTTCCCGCCAACACCCCGGTTGCCGCGACCACCGCCCTGACCGCCTCAAAGATCCGGTTCGGGCGCTCCGAATCCGCCAGCCGCCGTCGCCAGTACGTCAACGTCGTCGAGTGGAAGGCACCCTCGGTGATCGGCAGCCCACAGGCCGCCTTCCACCGCAGATCGAACGTCACCGCATCGACAGTCTCGTTATCGGATAACCCGTGCAGCGCCTGCAACGTGATCACCGAGGCCATCACCTCAGCCGGCACACTGGGTCGGCCCCGTCGCGACGGGAACAGATCGGCGAACATCTCCTCGGGAAACAACTCATGCCGATGCGCAGC
>JAVROG010000257.1:0-3305 GCA_032162865.1 Mycobacterium sp.
GTCTGCTCAGTGACATGTTCCTTGGTGGCGCCGACGCCGCCGAGCACGAAAGCTTCGCACGGTTCCAGCGGGAGGCGGCGACCGCCGAGACCGCTGCCGCGCTGTTAGGTTTCGTCTATCGCCTTGATGTGCGCGCGCACCTTCCCCTTGTCCGGCAACCCGCGCTGGTCGTGCATCGTCGCGACGACCGCGCGATGCCGTACCGGCTGGGGCGGGAGGTCGCGGCCGCGATTCCGGGCGCGACATTCGTTCCGTTGCAGGGGAGTGCGCACTTCCCTTGGCACGGTGATGTCGAGTCCGTCGTCCGCGCGTGCCGCGAAGTGCTGGCACCGGGTCAGTCGTCGCCGCACGATGCAAGTGGGCCGGAGCAGGTCCTGCTGTCCAAGCGTGAGCGTGAGATTCTCGCCTGCGTCGCAAGGGGTTTGAGCGATCGCGAGATCGCGGAACAGCTGGTGCTGAGTTCGCATACCGTTCACCGACACGTCGCGAACATTCGCCGCAAGCTGGGTCGCACCTCGCGAACGGCCGCGGTCGCCGAGGCCGCGCGTCTCGGACTTGTGTGAGGTAGCCGAAATGGGCCATCTGCCAAAGATGGCCGCTTCCGGCGATGCGGGCAGGGCGTGGCCGCCTATACGTTCACGGCATGACAAACATCGCCAGCACCGAGCTTCAGGTGACCCAACCGTCCGCGGCGTGGATGCGGGTTATGGCGCGCGTCTACGATCCGTTCGTCTGGCTGGGTGAGCTGGCCGGCATGCGCGGCCGGCGAAGCGCGCTGCTGGCCGACGCCCGGGGGCGGGTTGTCGAGATCGGCGCCGGAACCGGGCTGAACATCGCGCACTATCCCGACGGGATCGCCGAGCTCACGCTCACCGAGCCCGATGCGGCGATGCGGCGAAGGCTCGCGCGCCGCCTGCAGCGGCAAGGACGCGCCGTGCAAATCGTCGGCGCGCCTGCCGACCGCCTACCCCTGGCGGACGCGTCGGTGGACACCGTCGTCTCGACGCTTGTGCTTTGCACCGTCGACGACCCCGAACGCACTCTGGGCGAGATCGGACGCGTGTTGCGCCCCGGTGGGCGGCTGCTGTTTATCGAACACGTGCGCGCGAGCTCGCGGTTCCTCGCCGCGTGCCAGGACTACTTGTTCCGCCCGTGGCGCGGCTTCGCGGGCGGATGTTGCTGCAACCGCCGGACCGTCGAACTGATGCGCGCCTGCGGGTTCGCTGTCGCAGCCGATGACGCCGTGTGGCGCGGCATGCCGGCGATCGTCCATCCGCTCGTTGTCGGCCGAGCGACGCGAGGCTGATTCAAGCCGAACTTGATGCGGCCCACACCGCAAGTTGGCTCTGTTGAGTGGGCGACCGCACACCTTGGCGATGGTTTCGGCCCGTCGTCGCTGGGTATTTATGCAATTGGCCGCCCAATCGGCGCCATTCCAACCCGAAGACTAGAGAGCACTGGTTATCGGCGGCATCCTGTACGCAGCGCGCTGGCCTAACGGGTGGCCGTCGACGTTCGGTTATCACGAGTTCTTCCACGCCTGCACCGCAGTTGCGGCAACCTGCCACTACATCGCCATGTGGTTCGTAGTCTTCTGAACCTGATTCAGCAACCCGTTGGATACCACGTCGCCACGGGTTCTCTAGCGTTAGGAAACCGACAGTGCTGGTCCTCGTCGTATTTCTGTGGCTTGTCACCGCTCTGTGGGGCATCGCTCATCGGATGAAGGATGAACCTCCCAACGCCGTGTGCCTCGATAATCGATGCGGTTGCACAGGATTTGAGCGCGGGTCCGCCGACGATGGCGTGAGTCCTCCGACGACATGACACCGCCACCGCAAGATCAAACCCAACCGCGGTCTATGTGCTGCAGCCGTGCACGCCAGCTCAGATCAACGAGTACACCCAGCACACCCGACAGGATGCGGGTGCACCGCTGACCTTCACCGAAGTTACTGTCGCACGGCATATTTCATTACTCTGCAGCATCGCGAAGGTGTTGCCGCCGACGATCTCCAGCAAGGTCGGTTGTGAGGCGGGCGCGCGAGTGTCAAACGGCGCCGCTTATCGGGCCAGCAGGGCCTCGATGGCGCTGATGACCTCGGGCGCGTCTGGTTCGGTTCGGGGCCGAAACCGATTAACCACTTCACCGTCGGGCGCGACCAAGAATTTCTCGAAGTTCCACTGTATGTCGCCTGCCTGGCCATCGGAGTCGACGGCCTTGGTTAGCTCGGTGTAGAGCGGGTGGCGGTCGTCGCCGTTGACGTCGGTCTTCTCCAGCAAGGGGAACGTCACCCCGTAGTTCTCCGAGCAGAACGTCTGGATCTCTTCGGCCGTCCCCGGTTCCTGGCCCATGAACTGGTTGCACGGGACGCCGACGACCGTCAGGCCCCGGCCACCGTAGTCTTTGGCCAGCTTCTCCAATGCTGTGTATTGCGGAGTCAGGCCGCACTTGGAGGCTACGTTCACGACAAGCGTTGCGCCGTCGGATAATTTGGTCAGCGTGGCCGGTTGGCCGTCGAGGGTGGTCAGGGCGATGTCTTTGAGGGTCACGCCGTCGACGCTAGCACTGCCGCAGTTACGCCGTCTTGGCTCACGCACCCCGGGACCGAGGCCGGCGGCGGGCTAGATTACCCGTATGCGCCTTCTTCGCTTGTTCGGTGTAGTCCTGACGATCCTCACAGCGGGGTTGCTGCTGGCAACCCCTGCCGGCGCGCAACCACCGTCCAAACTGACGGATCACATCACTGACAGCACCGGGGTTTTGACGGATTCCGACCGGGCGGCCGTCAGCTCGGCGATCGACCGACTCTATCGCGATCGGCACATTCAACTGTGGGTGGTCTATGTCGACAACTTCAACAGGTTCAAATCCGAAAACTGGGCCGACCGAACCCGCGGCGAGAGCAAGATGGGCGACCATGACGCGCTGCTGGCGGTGGCCACGAACACCAAGTTGTACACGTTCACCCTGCCCCGAGGCCTCACAACAGACGAGTTAAACAGTCTGCAGAGCAACAAAATTGAACCAGCGGTGGGCGCGAAAGACTGGAGCGGCGCTGCGGTCGCAACCGCGGACGGGTTGAACAACTCGGCGAGCCCTGCGACCAGCTCGCCAAAGCGGAACTGGCTGCCGATCGCGATCGGTGTCGGCGTCGGCGTGGTCGTCATCGTGGTCCTTCTCGTGCTCTATCGCCGGCGCCGTGCTGCGCGGCGGGGCGCCCCCGGCGATGGGCAGGGGAGCATCGAAGGGCGGGATCTTTCGGCGGCACAGGCGTTGTCCATCGCCGACGCCAGATTGCGTC
>JAVROG010000258.1:0-4188 GCA_032162865.1 Mycobacterium sp.
GCCGTTCTTTCGTAAGGCGTCGAACGCCGGGACTAATCAGGGCATCACCTGGACGGCAGACCGATCAGGAACAACCCGGTCAATTCGACCGGTTAACCCATCCCTACGAACCGATTAGGACTGCTTATGACCGCGCCCAACCCCTACGACGCGTTGCCGGAGCTGCCGTCGTTCACCCTGACCTCGGACACGATCACCGACGGCCAGCCGCTGGACAAACCCCAAGTCAGCGGGATCATGGGCGCGGGTGGAGAGGACGTCAGCCCGCAGCTGAGCTGGACGGATTTCCCCACGGAAACCCGCAGCTTCGCGGTCACCGTGTATGACCCCGACGCCCCGACGGCGTCCGGGTTCTGGCACTGGGCGGTGGCGAATCTGCCTGCCGACGTCACGGAGCTGGCCGCCGATGCCGGCGACGGCAGCGATCTGCCTGGTGGCGCGCTCACCCTGGTCAACGACGCCGGACAGCGCCGCTTCATCGGTGCCGCTCCGCCGCCCGGACACGGTCCGCACCGCTACTACGTCGCCGTGCACGCGGTGGATGTCGACAAACTGGATCTTCCCGACGACGCCAGCCCGGCCTTTCTGGGCTTCAACCTCTTCCAGCACGCGATCGCCCGAGCCGTTATCCACGCAACCTACGAGCAGACCTAATCCGGCCACACGGTCGCTCCAGGGGACCAGACCGCCGTCGGCTCCGAATGACCCTTGTGACACCGGACAACATTCGTGCGTGCGTGCTCGTCCTGCCAGGCGGCAGGGTGCGCAGTGACGAGGCATCCCGGTGGTGGCAATTGGCCAATGTCCGCATGGCGTTCGTCGCCGCCGCGTTACGGCGCAGGCTGGGGCGCGACGTCAAGGTGGTACGGGTGCAATACCGCCTGCGCGGGTGGAACAGTCCGCAGCGGGACGCGGTGCGTGACGCCGAGAAGGTATTAGGTCAGATCCGTCAGCGCTCGGCGAACTTGGAAACCGTTGTGCTGGTGGGTCACTCGATGGGCGGTCGGGTCGCGGCTCAGTTGTCCGCCCAAGGCGGCGTCGGCGCTGTGGTGGCCCTGGCGCCGTGGTGGAACGGCGACAAGGGTGACCTGATCCCGGCGGGGACGCGGCTGCTGGTTCTGCACGGCACCGCCGACACCCGGACCGATCCGCGTCTATCCCGCGCCCAGACGTTGCGGGCGCAGCGGCGCGGGTTGGACGCACAGTGGGTGGGAATCGAGGGGGTGGGCCACCACATGGTGCGGCGGTGGCCCGAGTGGCACCGGCGCACTACGGATTTCGTTGCCGAATCGCTGGCCGATTGATCAGACCTAGCCTTGCGGTCGTTCTGGTCTGGCAATCGCCGACCCGACGGCGTCGCCCAGCGAGGCGAATCCACCCTCATGTAACCGACGGGTGAGGCCGTCGTGAATCTCCTTGGCCCACAAACCCCCGCCGTAGATGAAGCCGGTGTATCCCTGCAGCAGCGAGGCGCCCGCCGTGATGCGGTCCCAGGCGTCGTCGGCAGTTTCAATGCCGCCCACGCTGATCAGAACCAACCGGTCGCCGACTCGCTCGTAGAGCCGGCGGAGCACCTCGACCGCGCGGGGGGCCACCGGCGGCCCGGAAATGCCGCCCGCACCCAGTGCGTCGACCCCGGGCGTGGCCAACCCGTCGCGCGACACCGTAGTGTTGGTCGCCACGATGCCGGCCAGGCCCAGCTGCATGGCCAGGTCCGCGATGTCGTCGATCTCCGAATCGGCGAGATCCGGCGCGATCTTGACCAGCACCGGGGTCGCGGTATTGGAAGCTTCGGCCAGTACCGCCGACAGGATGGGCCGCAGCGACTCGATCGCCTGCAGATCACGCAGCCCTGGTGTGTTCGGCGAGCTGACATTGACCACGAGATAGGAAGCCAGGGGAGCCAGCAACCGGGCGCTGGCCCGGTAGTCGTCGACGGCGTCGGCGTCGGGTGTGTTCTTGGTCTTGCCGATGTTCACGCCGAGCGGAACGTCGGGGATGTGCTGTGCGAGCCGAGCAGCCAGCGCCCCGGCGCCGTGGTTGTTGAAGCCCATCCGGTTGAGCAGCGCGCGGTCGTCGGGCAGGCGAAACAGGCGAGGTCCCGGGTTGCCCGGTTGGGCATGGGCGGTGACGGTGCCGATCTCGGCGTAGCCGAAACCCAAAGCGCCCCAGGTGGATAACCCGGTGCCGTCCTTGTCGAATCCGGCCGCCAGCCCGAGCGGTCCGGGGAAGCGCACCCCGAAGACGGTGCTGGCCAACACCGGGTCGGTCGGCGCCAGCCGCCGGGTCAGCGTCCGGCGTACCGGCGCACCGGCGGTCACGCCGCGCAGCGTCGCGAAGACCAGGGTGTGGACGCGTTCGGCCGGCACCACGAAGAGCATGCTGCGCAACAGGCCGTACATGCGGTGACGTTCGGGGCGAGAGTCCGTCACCGTCACGATTCCGGCTGCTCGCGTTCCAATCGGGATTTCTTCCGCCGCAACAACACTCGCCTGCTGCCGTCGGTGTACAGCCGCACCCGGGTCAGCTCCCAGCCGCGGTACTCTGCCTCGATGGACAACCGGATGGAGGCGCTCAGCCGGGTCACGTCCGGCGGCAGCCGCAACGGCGCCCACTCGTACTCGTCGGACATGTCGGCCTCCCAGCCCGCGGGCAGCCGATTCCACCGCGGCGCTGGCCCGCTTGTCACTGCTTTACCCCCGCATGCTCGATGACCTGGACCCCGGCGCCCAACCCCGACACCACATACAACGTGTCTGACGCCTCGTCAAAGGCCAGCGAGTTGGGTTGCTGCACGGTTGGGTAACGCACCTTTTCCACGGGTGTTCCGGTGCTCAGATCGTAACCAATGACGGTGTTGGACGCCGTCTGGGATACCCACGACAATTCGCCCGACCCCGCCAGTCCGTACGGAGCTTGCCGCACCGGGAAAGCCTGCCGCAGGATCAGCGGGTCGACTCCGTAGACCAGTAGCTGGCCGCCGCGGGTATCGGCGACCAGCACGCGGCCCTGCGGATCGGCGGCCATCGTGGTCGCGCCCTCACCGGCCCGCAGCGCCTGCTCGGCATGACCGTCGGCGCCGATCGTCGTCACCGAAGTCTGGCCGCGATCCAGCACCACGGTCGTATTCCCTTGTGTTGCAAGAGCATCGACACGCGCGAAGATCTTGTTGCGGTTGGCCACCGAAGCGTTGTCGGAGGCCAGCGTGTATACGGCGCCGTCGGCGCTGCCCAGCACCAGCCTGCCGTCGGCACGGCGCGCGATCGCGGTGAATTCGGTGTGCTCGGCATCGGCCACTGTGATCGTCGTGTTCTGCGCGGTGGTCACGTTGACCGCGAAGTACCCGCCGCGTCCCGCGAGGTACACCGTGCCGTGTCCGTCGCCAGTCAACGAGCTCGCCGGTCCTGGCAGGCCAATCACCCGAGGCGAGGCGCCGACTGGCGTTCCGAACACGGCGATGCTGGCCGGTGCTGCCGGGTCGGCACCGGGGGACAGGACCACCAACTGACGGGAGCCGCCGTCGAACAGTGCACCTTGCGGGTGACCGTTGAGGGGTTGCACCACACCGGCGGGGTTCTGTGATGCGGGCGAGTCGGCCGGCTGAGCGGGTTCGATCGTCCGCGGAGCGGCATCGAGCGGATTCGACGAACATGCCGTCACCGGAGTCATCAAAACCATCAATATGGCAGTGCACTGATGGAATCGCTTCCCAAACGCCACTAGCAATCGTTGTCTCCTGTATCCAAAAAACGCAAAATTACGGCCTTAAGGAACGTCATCGCGCCCAATTTCCGGTGTTGGCCTCGTGAAGTGGTACGGCGGAGGTATTCTCACGACATGACCGTCATCGTTGACCGGCAGATGGCAGACCACGAGTTTGCTATCGAAGACTTGACCGCAGGTATTTTCGCCAGCGGTTATGGACAAGTCGGAGATGGACGCAGTTTTTCCTTCCACATCGAGCACCGCTCGCTCATCGTCGAAATTTACCGACCGCGGCTGGCCGGGCCGGTTCCCCAGGCCGACGATGTCGTCGCACGCGCCGTGCGCAGCGTCCTTGACATCGACCTCACCGATGAGCGCAGCTTAGCCGCTGCTGTGCGCGACTCGGTCGCCCACGCGGAGCCGCTGTCGCGCCAGTGGTGATCGCAAGCGCGGCGTAGCCGGGCGCAGCGGGTCGCCACCATC
>JAVROG010000259.1:0-4522 GCA_032162865.1 Mycobacterium sp.
GGCGCGGGCCCGATACCTGGGGGTACTGGTGCCTATCCGATACCCCGTGGAACCGGTACCGGCCCGATACCGGGGATGCTCCCGCCGATGGGCCCGCCTCCCCGGCGGCGCCGCTCGGCCGGGCTGATCTTCGGCGCGCTGGCCATCGCCGTGGTGTCGGCCGGTATCGGCGGCGCGGCGGCGACGGTGGTGGAGATGGGTCACAAATCCGGCGGCCATGGCACGACGGCGGCGTCGGGTGCGGCGCCCAGCGTTCCGGCAGCAAACATGCCGCCCGGCTCGGTCGAGCAGGTCGCGGCCAAGGCGGGGCCCAGCGTCGTCATGCTGGAGACCGACCTCGGCCGGCAGTCCGAAGAGGGCTCCGGCGTCATTCTGTCGTCCGACGGACTGATCCTGACCAACAATCACGTCGTCGCGGCCGCGGCCAAGCCGCCCGCCGGCAATCCTCCGCCGAAAACGACGGTGACGTTCTCCGATGGCCGCACGTCGACGTTCACGGTGGTCGGCGCCGACCCGACCAGCGATATCGCGGTGGTCCGGGTGCAGGGTGTCTCCGGCCTGACGCCGATGGCGATGGGTTCGTCCTCGGGTTTGCGGGTCGGTCAGCCGGTGTTGGCTATCGGGTCCCCGTTGGGTTTGGCGGGCACGGTGACCACCGGAATCGTCAGTGCGCTCAACCGGCCGGTGTCGACTACCGGTGAATCCGGTAACCAGAACACCGTGCTGGACGCGATCCAGACCGACGCTGCAATCAACCCGGGCAACTCCGGCGGAGCGCTGGTCAACATGAATTCTCAACTCGTGGGCATCAACTCGGCCATCGCCACGCTGGGTGCCGATTCCGGTGACGCGCAGAGCGGTTCCATCGGATTGGGCTTTGCGATTCCGGTCGACCAGGCCAAACGAATCGCCGACGAGCTGATCAGCACGGGTAAGGCGACGCATGCGTCACTGGGCGTGCAGGTGACCACTGACAAGGGCGTCCCGGGCGCCAAGGTGATGGAAATCGTGGGCAATGGTGCGGCCGCAAATGCCGGCGTGCCGAAAGGGGTCGTTGTCACCAAGGTCGACGACCGCACGATCAATAGCGCCGACGCATTGGTTGCCGCGGTGCGTTCGAAAGCGCCCGGCGACAAAGTGGCGTTGACCTTTCAGGATCCTGGGGGCGGCACCCGCACGGTGCAAGTCACCCTCGGTAAGGCGGAGCAGTGATGAATGCAGAGGGTCAGCTGTCTGACCTCGGTTATACGGTTGCACCCATGGAACAGGGTGCGGAGTTGGTAGTCGGCCGGGCACTCGTCGTCGTCGTCGACGACCGCACTGCCCACGGCGACGAGGACCACAGCGGGCCACTGGTCACCGAGTTACTCACCGAGGCCGGGTTCGTGGTCGACGGTGTGGTGGCAGTCGAGGCCGACGAGGTCGAGATCCGAAATGCGTTGAACACCGCGGTAATAGGCGGGGTTGACTTGGTGGTATCGGTTGGCGGTACCGGAGTCACGCCGCGCGACGTCACACCCGAAGCCACCCGCGACATCCTGGATCGGGAAATCCTCGGCATCGCCGAGGCCATCCGCGGCTCGGGTCTGTCCGCAGGCATCACCGATGCCGGCTTGTCGCGCGGACTGGCCGGCGTCTCCGGCAGCACGTTGGTGGTGAACCTCGCGGGTTCACGCTATGCCGTGCGGGACGGGATGGCGACGCTCAACCCGCTGGCCGCATACATCATCGGGCAGCTGTCGAGCCTCGAGATCTGAGTCCCGAGCGGCCTCAGCTGTCGGAGCGGGGTCCGTACTCCGGCGGCGGCGACAGCTGAACCGGCGCTTCGTGCGCGCTGCCATGCTTGCCCGAGGAACTCCCATTGGACTGGGCGGCGAGCAGGTCGCGGATCTCTTCGAGCAGCACGACCTGCGCGTCGTCCGCCTGTTCGACCTCGCCCTTCTTGCGAAGCTTGTTGTACGGCAACACGATTAGGAAGTAGACCACCGCGGCGACCATGATGAAGTTGATCGCTGCTGATAAGACGTCATTGAGGTTGATGAATTGATCGGTGCCCGGGATGGGCTGTTTCAGGAGGCCGTGCTCTGACTTTGGGCCTGCGCCGATCGAGCTAACTAGCGGGTTGACGACGCCGTCGGTGAAGCTCTTGACCACCGTTGTGAACGCCGCACCGATGACGACCGCGACGGACAGGTCGACGATATTGCCCCGCGCGAGAAACTCCTTGAACCCCTTGAGCATCTACGAATGTCCCTTCCTGGATTGGACCGAGTTTGCTATCGATCACCTGCCAAAGCGAGGCCAGGTAACTCAATGCAGGGTAAGCGTTACTGTCTGGCCGAGCGCCGAGCCTGCCACCGTGTTCGCCACGCGAGCCGGCAGCGCAACCAAGACTACGCGGTCTCCTTCGCTGGACGAATGCTTCTCCTTGGCCGACACGAGCACCACTACCGCGTCGGTCGCGATCACCTTGCTCACTGCCGGGGTGGGTGGCTGGGGTTCTGTGACCGGCGCGGCCAGCACGTCGACCACATCACCGACCCTGACCAGGTCGATAAGCGCGCTGTCGGCCAGGTGCAGCGGCACGATCCGGGCACCGGGTCCGGCCGTCGACTCGGCCAGTCGGCTACTCAGCAGCCGGACGTCGGTAAGCACCTCGCCGCGGCGTGTTGGACTGGCCAGAGTCGAACCGAGCACCGTGTTCAGGTCCGCTTGCGAGCCGTCGGGAACTGTTGTCGCCAAACGCGTTTCGAGTCGCACGTCATCGACGCTCAGCGCGGTGCCCGAGCCCAGGTCCCGGGCGGCCACCAACACCTCGACGCGATCGCCTTCGGGATTCGACCGCAGCGCCGCTACGCCGGCCAAGACAACGAGCCCGCCCGCGGCCACCCGTCGAGCCAGCACGGTTCGAGTCCAGTCCGGACGCCACTGGGTAGAAATGCGACTGAGCAGGGTTGGGTTCAGCGATGATTCCCGCACGCCGTCACCGTAGGCGCAGGGGAGCGCCGGCTAATGCCGGTGCGAATCTGGCTGTGGATAGCGGCTAGCTCGACGCTGCGGCTTTGGAGGCGGTGCTGCTGCTGCTGGTCTTTTCGGTGGATCCCGAAGATTTGCTGTCGCTCGAGCCCTTGCTCTCGCTCGAACTCTTGCTCTCGCTCGAACTCGAACCTGAGTCGCTCGACGAGGAGCCGTTGGTCGAAGTCGACTCTTTCTTCTCTTTCTTGCCGGCCTCGCGGCTGTCGGTGCGGTAGAAGCCGCTGCCCTTGAACACCACCCCGACCGAGTTGAAGAGTTTCCGCAGCCGACCGGAGCACTGCTCGCAAGTGGTCAGCGCGTCTTCGGTGAAGGCCTGCACCTTGTCGAAGCGGTGACCGCACTCGGTGCACGCGTAGCTGTACGTGGGCACAAAAACCTCCGGATGATATTAAGTCTGACTTAGCACTCTACCGTTTCAAGTGCTAGAACCGCCACGTGATGTCACTCATTCCCGATCGGCAGCGCGATCAACCCACGCTGCGGGGTGAGTGCGTGAGTCATCGGCACATCGTGTGGCTCGCAGGGCAACTCGTCCACCATTTCCGCGTCGCGCACCAGCGCAATAAGCTGCGCCTGGGGATCCCGGGCAGGTAGCGACCGGTCATAGAAGCCCCGGCCCCGGCCTAGCCGCACACCGCGGCGGTCGACCGCCAGCGCCGGTAGCAGCACCAGGCCCGCCTCGCCCAGGGCCGATTCCGGCAGCCACGGCTTTGCCGGCTCGAGCAGTCCCCAGCGCGCGGCGACCAGTCCACCGGGTCGATACTCGGCCCACCGCAACGGCAAGGGAGTGTCGTGCGCCCCGCAATCTGAAGTGGTGCGTGCCACCGGCAACAGCACTCGATCCGCGCGGCGCAGCAAGGCGTCCAGCATGTCGATCGACCCTGGCTCCGATCCCACCGGCACATAAGCGCACACGGTGCTACCAGGGGTTACCGCCTGCGCCAGGTGCTGGGCGAGCATCCTCGCCTCGGCGGCGCGCACGTCGTCGGCAATGCCACGCCGGGCCGCGACCAGCCGTTCGCGCAACGCCGACTTGCCTGCGGTTGCCATGGCGTCAACCATGACAGACCGCTGACGCCCCCGGCGGTTCTTGCCGACACACAGTACCTATTTAGCTGGTGAGAGATATGGTGTGAATCGATGTCAAGCCCCCCAACCGCGCGAGTCCCTATCCCGTTCACGGCGATCGTCCCCGCTGCCGGCCTAGGAACGCGCTTTCTCCCCGCGACTAAGACTGTGCCCAAAGAGCTGCTGCCAGTCGTCGATACGCCGGGCATCGAGCTGGTCGCCGCCGAGGCGGCCGAAGCGGGTGCCGAGCGTCTGGTGATCATCACTTCCGCGGGCAAGGACGGCGTCGTCGCGCACTTCGTCGAGGACCTGGTCCTGGAAGGCACGCTGGAGGCCCGCGGCAAGAAGGCCATGCTGGCCAAGGTCCGTCGCGCGCCGGCGCTGATCAAGGTTGAGTCCGTCGTACAGGCCGAACCGC
>JAVROG010000260.1:0-7931 GCA_032162865.1 Mycobacterium sp.
CTTACAGTCCGGCCGATGCCGACGGCGTGTTAACACACGCCGGAGACGTCGGTGAGATACGGCGGTTGACCTTGTTCTTTGCCGATCTGGTGGATTCGACGGCGTTGTCGACGCGGGTGGACCCCGAGACGTATCACTTGGTCGTCGGGCGATACCGCGAACAGGTTGTACGCATCGTGAGCCGATACGACGGGCATATCGGCTCCACCAAGGGTGATGGGTTGCTGGCGGTGTTCGGTCATCCGAACGCGCGTGACGACGATGCGCGCCGCGCGGTGCAGGCCGGTTTGGAGATCACGCGGGAAGTGTTGCGGCTCAGTGATCAGTCGCAACGGCGATTCGGTTTCGGCGTTAATGTCCGGGTCGGGGTGCACTGGGGTCTGGTGTATCTGGGCGCCGGCGACGGCGACTTTTCCGGACTGGCCGCCAACGTGGCGACTGGAATATCGGGTTGCGCCCCACCGGGTGCAGTTGTTGTCTCCGATGCGGTTGCGACGTTGATACGGAACCACTTTGAGTTGGAGGCGTGCACACCGGCTGCGGTCAAGGGGGTAAAGGAGCCGGTTATCCACTACTTGGTGATGAGTCAGCGCGCCAGCGACCTTACGCTTCCGGATGCCCTGCCCCACTAGTTATTCGAGTTGCGGTTTGGTTGATGCCAGGACCGACAGATATCGCTTTCGTTCAGGCAGTGGACTGTCGGTGGCGAACCGGCCGGCTACTTCGTCGAGCGCGGCACGGGCGGGTTCTCCGCGTAGTTCGAAATCATCGAGCGCGGCACGAATTTCGTACAGGTCAGCACCCTGTCTACCGGAAACATCAAGGGCGGCAGCCAGATCCACACGACGGGCTTCGGCGTCGGTGTGGGTGTGCGCGCGAAGGCGCAGCAATTCTGCTTCGTAGAAACGCATTTCGATGCTGCGGCCCAGCTCCAGTGCCGTATCCAGTTGGGCGCGAGCTTCGTCGAGACGGCCGGCAGCGGTCAATAACTGCGCGAGAGCACCGTCGAACATTGTGATGAATACCGTGAGTCCGGCGCCGCGGACGGCCTTCACGAGTTCGGTCGCGCGCGCGACGTGAACCGATAACAGGTCGGCGTTGTCGGCGTAGATCGAAGCCATGGCGTCGACGATGGCGGCCTGAGCAGCCCCCCACAGTGACCACACTTCAAAGCCGTGCCTTTCGGCGTGGTCGACGAGCTCGGCGGCGAGAGTGGCGGCGCGACCGAGCTCGCGCGCCTCGATGCGTATCCAAATCTCGAAGAAGCGCGCGAAGGCCAGGCTGAATGGGCCTTGCGGAAAAGTGAGTTCGTCGGCCCGGCGCGCGGCCTGCAGCACTTGGGCTTCGGCGCCGCGGAAGTCTCCGCGGGCAAGGCGGTCGAGACTCAGGATTCCATGCGCCATGGTCATGGGGTCGGTCGGTGCAAACCAGAGCGCCTCGAGAGTGTGCCGGCCTGCTGCGGCGAATTCCGCTGTCGCCGTTTCCATCTGCTCGCGCCCGGCCGCGAAACTACCGTTCATCCATGTGCCGATGCCCACAGCAGCGTCGACCACGGGCCGGAAGTACTCCCGCCCGGCCGTCATGCCCGCTCGCAATGAAGTCAGCACTCGTGTGGAACGGGGCAGATCCCCGATCGCAAAGTAGTAGCCGGCCAGTGCGAGGAGTGTGCCGACCACTTCGTCGTCGCGCACGTCCGTCCCGCCCAGCCGCAGGCACTCCTCGAAGTCGACTGTCGTGGTGTCGTTGAGCGGTCCCTCGGCGGCGCTCGCGAGGAATCCTCGCTCCAAGCGCACCGCCATCTCCCGGACATCCCGGGCACGTCCCGGCGCCTGCTTGTCCACCTGGACGAGGGCGTGAGTCAGATAACCGCGCGCCTCTGCAAGAGCGCCGCGCCGTCGCGCGTCCACCGATGCGCGTTGATACGCCGACACCGCTCCACCGGTGTTCTCCGCCTGCTCGTAGTGCGTGGCGACCAGCTGCCAGTCGGGATCCCCACCGGCGCAGTTCACCAGTGCGTCGGCGACTTTTTGGTGCAGGCTGCGGCGCACGCTCGGCGGCGCCAGCTCGGTGGCGACCTCGCGCAGCAGCTCGTGACGAAAGCGCCACCCGCTCGGCCCCCACGGCTCGAGCACCCGGGCGTCATTGAGCTCGGCGAGGACGCCGTCAAGCGCATCGTCGCTGAGGTCGACAACGTGATGCAGCAGATCCCGGTCCAGCTGGCGGCCGATCAGCGCTGCCGCCTCCACAACTGGCACCACGTTGGCGCTGGCTCGCAGCCGGGCAAGCAGCGGCTCGTACAAACCGTCCGGCACCCCCGTCTCTGCGGCCGAGGATGGTGGATTGCGCGCGTCGCTACGCGCGATCTGGTCAGCGGTCGCCCCGTCGTGGGGTGAGCTTGCTGAGCAGGTCGACACTCGGGGAGCCGTAGTAGCGCAGGCGATGCTGGATTCCGCCGACCTTCAGCGCGGGGAGCGCGTGCTCGAGCTCGCCTGCGGCCCTGGCGGATTGGGGATAGCCGCGGCGGCAATCGTGGGACCAGGCGGTGATGTGGTGCTCTCCGATATTGCACCGGAGATGACCGCGATCGCCGCCGAGCGCGCGAAGATTGCCGGCCTCGAAAACGTCACAACCCGCGAAGTGGACCTCGAGCGGATCGACTACCCCGACGCAGCTTTTGACAAGGTGCTCTGCCGTGAAGGCCTGATGCTCGTGCCCGATCCCGCATCCGCCGTGCGGGAGACCCGTCGGATCCTGCGGGCGAACGGACGGGCCGTCTTCGCCGTCTGGGGCCCTCGTGCTCGCAATCCATGGTTGGGCGTGCTGTTCGACGCGGTCACCGCCCAGACGGGTTTGCCTGTCCCGCCGCCTGGCGTCCCCGGGCCGTTCTCGCTTGAAGCGCCCGGCGCACTCGGCGAGTTCTTGGCGGGGGCCGGGTTCACTTGCACCGCTATTCGCGAGATCCCGACGCCGATGAAGCCTGCTTCACTCGACGAGTGGTGGTCGGTGGTCCCATCGCTTGCGGGGCCCATTGCGCAGGTCTTGCGGGCACTTCCCGCCGAGGTGAGCGCGGCCATCCGTGCCCGTGTTGACTCAGCGATGGCAGATTTCGCCACGTCTGACGGCTACGAACTGCCGGGTCTCAGCATCCTCGGCGTGGGGCGCTGCTAGCGCCGCGTGCGCCTGGCGATGCCCCGCACTGTCCTAGTCCGTTGAGCGCTGGTGGCTGTAGGTCCGCCGCACCATGGCGCGATGCCCAGCGGGAATGGTGTCGATAGCGCCAATGATCGCTGCCAGGGACCCGGTGCTGGCTCGGCGAGCCAGCGTGACCATCGACCGTTCGTCGACGAGGGTCACGTGGTCGTGGCCGGCGATGGCGGTGTCGAGGTCGCCAGAGGTGGACAGGAACCTATTACCTGTCTCGCGGAAGTTGACCTGCCACTGGCTGACTCGGCGCACCCACGGTGCGACGGTGTCGAAGACCAGGACCTGACGGGGGAGCGATGAGCGGGATAGCGCGGCGTCGATCAGCGCCTTGACCCCGGCCCGCGGCAGGTACATCAGCAGTCCCTCGCCGAGGATGATGGTTGGTCGGCCGTCGGGAACCTTTGACCACCAACCCGATTCCGTGACGGATGCGGCCAGCATGGTCACCCCGGCGCGATCGCCGACGAGTCGGCGGCGCAGGTCGATGACCGGTTCCTGATCGAGATCGAACCACGCCACCGTTGGGTCGGGGTCGATGCGCTGCACGCGACTGTCCAATCCACATCCCAGGTGGAGCACGACCGCGTCCGGGTGATCGAGGAGGAAGGTGCGAGTAATTTCGTCAATTGCCTTGGCACGGCTGATGATCAGGGGCTTATTGCCCACCAGCTTGTCGAGTCGTTCGAAGTCATGGTCGATGCGGTCAAGCACGGGACCGGCGAATTGGTCGCCGAGGATCGGTTCGGGCGAGCGGGCGTCACGGGCGTGCAGATAAAGCGTCATCAGCATCGTTTCCTGCTCGCGAAGAAGCTCCACCCGTTCGCGACTCACGTTGGGCACCAATCTCTTTGGGACACGTCAGGCGGGCATCGCCAGCTGGGTCTTGCGTGGCATCGCGAGTGCGGTTCCGAGAATCCAGGCAAACAGGAAAGCCGGCATGCCCGTGATCGAGAAACCCTCGAGCGACAGTGGCCCATCGGCGACAATGAACGCTGCGAGCAGCAGCGCGTGCACTGCGGCGCCGGCTATCGCGAGGTGAGCGGTATACCGGGGCAGCACCCGGTGGACATACACTGCAACCGCGAACGACCCCAGCGCCACGACGGTGGGCATTCCCGACATGGCCAGCAATCCGAACGTCAGGTCGTACAGCAGTGTCGACGTCTCAGCGCTGTGGTGTCGGTACAGCAGCAGGTCGAATGCGGTGAACCCGCTGAGCAATAGGGTCACGCATCCGATCAAGCCGGCGGCGAAGCACGTCGGAAGTGTCGATCGCGCGGGAAGTCGATCGCGGAGGTAGGTCCAGAGCGCGGCGCCAAACATGAGCCACAGCGTGACGCCGACGGTATTGAGCAGCATCGTTACGACTAACCGACCGTGGTGAGTCGCGGCCCACCGCGCCAGTTCTGCGCCCGACGTTTGGGAGCCCGGGAATGACCAGATGGGATAGACCACCAGCGTCATCGCGGGGAGTGCGATTCCGATCGCGCCGGCCCATCGCGCCACGTGCGGCGAACCCCACGGCGTGGCAGCCACCCTCGTCCCGTCGTCCTCGTTCACGCTGCTCCTTTCCGCCAGTCTTACCAATGGAAAGTTAGTCGATAGTGGTCAGTCTGCCGCAACTCGCGGAACTTATCAATGGTCAGATTGCCTCGGTGAGTGGCAAACTACGACGATGACTGCCACGCGGCCCTATCACCACGGGCAGCTCGAACGAGCGGCGATTGACGGCGCGATTGAGGAAGTCGAGACCGTCGGGGTCGCTGCGGTGAGCATGCGTCGCATAGCCCGTCGCGCGGGTGTTTCCCATGCTGCGTTGGCATATCAATTCGGCGACAAGATCGGCATTTTCACCGCAGTGGCAACTGAGGGATTTCGCCTCCAAGCGGAGATGATTGGCTCGGCCGCGACCGGCCCGGACGGATTCCTGCGCGGTGGCCAGGCCTATATCGCATTCGCCCTTACCCACCGCGGCCACTTCGAAGTGATGTTCCGCCCCTACCTCTACCGCAGCGACGACCCGAAGCTGGTGCTAGCCAAGGCTGCCGCTTTCGACATCCTGTATGGCACGGCCCGGACCAGTCTCAGCTCACATCGCTCGGAACCGGTGACCGACGACGAGGTCCGCGGTCTCGCCATGGCGGGCTGGTCGCTATCCCATGGATTCGCCACCCTCGCTTTGACGGCGAACCTCGCAGAGCAACTCAACGCCGACAACTCGGCGCTAGCCGCGCAGATCATTCAAGGCGTCATCACATTGGGAGAGCTAGCAGAACATCAAATCTCCTAGCCCGCCGAAGTAAGTAACTATTGAACACGTATCTGCAGCCAAACGGCTTATTTGGCATTTGCCAAATACGCTCCGAGGGGTAGCGAAATGCCCGGCCGGGATAGATGATGGGGAGACCGCCGGATTCGAAGGGTGCGAATCCAGGACTTCAGGAATTCAGGAACAGGTGCCCACGTGAGTGACATGGAGGCTTTGAACCGACGCGCCAACCGGCGGGCGGAAGAAGCAAAACAGCGCGCCGATGACTTGGGCCAGCGCTACCAGGAGCTCGCCGACCATCCTGACGCCACCCCAGAGCAAGTGCAGCACGCCCATCGAGCCGCCATCGCAGCGACGAGTAACGCTGCGGAGGCTCGTCAACACCTTCTCCAGCAGCTCGACCGGTCGGCCGCCATCCATCAACTCAATGCGCATGCCCATGACCAAGTCGCCATTGTTGCCAGCGGTCACGCTGACAAGCTTGGGCACACACACGCTGCCGAAAGGCATCGTGTCGCCGCTCGCCGCGACCGCGCCAAGGCTGAGCAACTACGAGAAGAACCCCTGCCGCATGAAGATGCGTGAGTTGCGCTCCCGCTGGCCGCCATACCGATCGGCCACCATCTGACTCAGCCGAGCGACTCCCAGAATTGGTTCAGGGCCGCAGCGCCGCGAGCCGGATCTTGCACCATCCACCAATGTCCAAGTCCATCAAGCACTTCCGTGTGGGCTCCGGCGCGGCCGGCCGCGCGCCGCCGGATCGACTCAGATCCGACATAGGTGTCCTCGGTGGCCAGGATCGAAAGCCCGGGTTTCGCCGCCGCCTTCTCGAGGGCGCGTCCGGCTTCGGCCATCGCCGGTTGGCGGGCCGAACGGTAGAGCAGCAAGATGGCCCGACCCATCTCCGGTCCTTGCGCTTGGGCGAGTGAAGTCGCGATGTCGGAGGTAATCCCGAGTCCGGCCAGTTGGGCGGCCCGGTCCTCAACCGTTCCGCCCAACATGGTGTCGACGAGTTCTTCGCCGGCACCAGGCGTCTGCCAGACCTGCGCCATGTCGTGCCAGACGTAATTGGCGTCAAACACGCCGACGATGTCGCTGGCCCAGCTGCGGACCAGTTCGGGACGATGCATCACCACGTTCACAACGTGTCCACCGCCCCAGTCGTGACCGACGAGATCGACCGGATCGCCGATGGCCTCCAGCTCCGCCTCGAGCCAGTCGCGGTAGGCAAGGTAGGTCGCAGGGAAGTCGTCGGGTAACGGTGCGCCGAAACCCGGCGGGGACAACCGCACCACATCCTCGCGCCCGAGAACATCGACCAGTGGGCCCCAGATCGCGGCAGTCTCCGGATTGCCATGTACCAGAACCACCGTCACGGTGCACTCCTCCTTCTCAACTGGCCGGTGTCCCGCGTCCGATTAGGTTTTCCAGTTGAGTCGCATTATTCTTGCGCGCGGTCCGTCATCGACTCAGGAACACACTATGCCCATTCAGCCCACACTGCGGCGTGCACATTCTTCCCGCATCGGTCGTCCACAGCGTTTCGCTCATCTGGTCAATTGGCCAACGGTCGGCCAGTGCTTCGACATCGAAATCAGCCGCGACGCGGACGGATGGATGATCCGGATTCCCGAGCTTGGCGGGGCCGCCCGGGCCAGCCGCCGGGCCGCAGTGGAGTTGGCGGCGCGCAAACATATCGCAAAACACACCGGCATCCCGATCGGCTACGTCGCCGTGTATGTCGCAAGCGAGATCGGTTAGAGCCGAATAGCTTTCGCTTGGCCGGGTCACGTCAGATCTTGACGGTCAGCGGCCAGACCTTCCAGATGTCCTCGCAGTACTCGGCGATGGCGCGGTCCGAGGAGAACTTGCCGCTGCGTGCGGTGTTCAGAATCGACATCCTCGTCCACGCATCCCGGTCCGGCCACGCCGCACTCACCCGTTCCTGACACTCCACGTACGACGCGAAGTCGGCGCACACCAGGAATGGATCGTCGTAGCGGAGGTTGTCGACCAGCGGCCGGAATACCTCGGTGTCGCCGTGCGAGAACGTGCCGCCGACAATGAGATCCAGTACCGCCTGCAATTCTTCGTTGCTGTCGATGTAGTCCGCCGGACGGTAGCCGCCCGCCTTGAGCGCTTCGACCTCGTCCACCGTCAGCCCGAACAGGAAAAAGTTCTCCGCGCCGGCCTCTTCGCGGATCTAGACGTTGGCCCCATCGAGGGTGCCGATAGTCAGCGCACCGTTGATCATGAACTTCATATTCCCGGTGCCGGATGCTTCTTTGCCGGCCGTCGAGATCTGCTCGGATACGTTCGCAGCGGGGTAGATCAGGTGCGCGTTCTGTACGTTGAAGTTCGGTATGAACGCCACTTTGAGGAACTTGTTGACCTCCGGGTCGGCGTTGATCGTTTCTCCGACGGCGTTGATCAGCTTGATGATTCGCTTGGCGATAAA